>DATJKM010000216.1:0-4525 GCA_035491515.1 Candidatus Udaeobacter sp.
CGCGTACGCCTCCAAAATTTCCTTTTCCCAGCGCAGCGTGCCGTAATTGTATGACTTCGGAAATTTCATCCATGTCGGAGGGCTCCAGGGAGAAGCGAACAGTTTCAAATCGGGATTGAGCTGCAGCGCTTCTTTAATATAAGGAATCAAATATTTTTGATCGCGGGCAATCGAAAAATGCTCCATGTCCAAATCCCCGTCTGTTTCGTTTAAGCTGTACCATTCAAGCGCATAATCGCTCGCACCGATCGGAAGTCTGCAAATGCTGAATTTATGCTCGCCTTCCGGATGAAACAGCGCGTGCATAACGCTGCTCCGTTCTTCTTCAGGCAAATGCTGAAGGGCAACGTAACCAAGCTCGTTAAAGCAGCCCCCGAATCCTTCTAATTGCTGAAACCTCTCGTTCGTTAAGGCTAAATTGGCATTTCCGCTATCCGCTTCCTCTATATGCTTCTCGGTCCAAAGCTCGGTTTCTGTGCTTGCAAACCATTGTATCCGTTTCTGCTCCATAACTGCAAACCCATCTCCTTGTAAGCGTTTTTTTCATTATAGCCTGAACATGAAAGCGTTTAATTGGACAAAATTAGACTTTCCTCTTGGACAATATTAAACCAGCTTGCGCTTAACAAGCAAAAACCCGACTGGACGAATGATGTCCAAGTCGGGTTCCCGTTATCGGCATGCTTTTTGCCAAAGCTGCTGCACCAATTGCTTCAAATAGAGAGACTGCGACCAGCGGTCGCTAATCTCGGATTGTCTGGAGCCGGCCTCGCCCGCGGTTATCGCATATGGCGGCGGCCCCAGCTCAATAACGACGGGAAAGGTTTCGCCCTCTTTTCTTGGAACGCTGCGCCAATGCCGCATTGCGCTTTCCCACCATCTTGCAAAATGGGGCAGCATCGGATGATTGCCCGCTTCGCCGGGATCGATCTGAATTTGCTCGCCATTTGAAATACGCGTATGAATGCTGTAGGCGTTAGGCAGCAAGCTCTGCAGCATTTGCTCCGCTTCGGGTGACACGGTATGCAGCTCGCCTGCCACGACATAATGTGAATAATCAATAGTAAGCTTAAGCAGCGGCAGCGCCTGTATAAATTGCTGCGTGCGAATAAGGTCCTGCGTTATCGTACCGCGATGCGTCTCGACGTAGACCGGAATGCCCGCTTGCCTGGACAGCGCATCGATGCCGGAGAGCAGCTCGACCGCCGATTCGCCGGTCAGAAAGGGCTTCATCACTTGCGCGTTAATAAAGTCAATTTGACCAAAAGCTACTGCCCGATCCAAAAATTCAGACATTTCTACTAACGTGGAAGGGTAGGCATTTACGCTAAACGATAAGCCGTATTGATGAAGCAGCTCCTTCCAAAGGCCGCTCTCCTCTGGACCCGGCACAAACGCGTTTATGCCGTCAAAGCCGTTCATCGCAATGAGCTTGAATTTCTCCTCGATTGAAGCCCCATGCCCCGCCGTTCCTTGGAGCCCGTTCATTCCCCACCATGACATCTCAACCCGCAATTTATCGTTCATTTTCATCCTCGTTTAGTGCGGATAAGCCATTTCGAATTCCATTCCGCAAGGGCCCCCGTCAGTGTTGATTTCCAAATCGATAGCCGTACCGTCTTCCCGGAACAATGGGCGGTAGTGGGTATTGATACGTGTTGCCGACGAGTTCGCGTAATGGCAAATAAAAGCACGGCGGAATTGATCCTTCGTCTTGTTTCGGTATGAGCCATGAATAAGATTTCCGTTAAAAAATAAAACATCGCCCTTATCCATAATAACCGGCATCGCCTTCTGATCCTTCGGCGGCTTGACGTAATGGGTCGTGAAGGATTCGGTCGAATCCGCTAGTTCAGGGCAGCTAATCTCATGCTCGCTCGTCTTCGGAACGACAAGCAAACCGCCGTTCTCTTCATTCGCCGCATCGATTGCAGTCCATGCAGCAATGCAATTGCCGGGCTCCACCTGCAAATAAAAATTGTCTTGATGCAAAGCTTGACCGCGTGAACCCGGCGGCTTGTAATAAAACATGCTTTGGGCCGCCAGCGCCTCTTCGCCATAAAGATCGGCTAATACCGCCATAACCGGTTTATGGAGCAAATATTTTTTGGCCGTTTCATTGAAGCGGTGAGGATGCATCACGCGCGGGAACCGCTTTAACGGATCACTCACAGTTCCTGACAAGTCCGGCTCGAAAAATCCCGGTACAGACGTATGGCTGATCTCCTCAAATGTATCCTCGATCGTTCGAATGTCCTCTTTCGAAAAAAGATCTTTAATAATGATATAGCCCTCTGTAATGAATTGATTGACTTGCTCCTCCGTTAATACGTTCAAAGCTCTAACCATCGTACAGCACTCCTTTTCTGATGAATTCCTTGCTCTTGACATCATCATAGAACTTTCGTTACTTTTAAGGAAGAATGATTACTGCTGAAAAGTAATGGTATTCTGCTATTTTGAATTTCGGGGAGGAGACTGATATGCATCCGTCTATCGGAAACGAGACCGGTAATGATTCGCCTGGAGGAGCTTTGCTAAGCGGTTTTTTTGAACAATCCGACTCCTACCGCTATCGAAGGCCGAACGGAATGAGTGATTGGCTTATTTTTTTCACCTTAGAGGGTGAAGGCTATTTGCGCACGCCCGAAGGAGAAAAGCGCTGCCGCAGCGGACAAATCGGACTGCTTCGGTCCGGCATTCCTCATGAGTACGGAACCGTACCGGGCAGCCGCTGGATTTTTTATTGGGTGCATTTTCAGAAACTACCGGAAATCGACTACCTGCCGAATGAGGAAAGCATCGTCGCCACCATACCGGAAGGCAATATGCAAAGCAGAATTCAGCAAGCCTTCCATCATATTCTGAATGATTCCCGCGAGAGGGCAAGCTTCTGGCATGCGCTGTGTGAAAATGGCTTGCGTGAAATTATTTTGCTCACAGCCCAGCTGCTGGAGCGGCGGCTGGACCCCCGAATCGAGCTCGCCCTGCAATATTTATCCCGCAACATGAATAAAACGATTCGTATCGAGGATATTGCCAAATCGGTTGGGCTTTCGCTCTCCAGGCTGTCCCATCTCTTCAAACAAGAAACGGGCGCTAGCGTACTGGACCATCTGAATCGGCTGCGGCTCCAGCAAGCTGCTCTATTAATGGAGCGTATGGGCCGAACGGCTACCGAAGCCGCACTGGATGTCGGCTTCAACAATTACAATCATTTTGCCGCTTTATTCCGCAAAACGTATGGGATCAGTCCAAGAGCGTACAAAAAGGACAAAGCTGCTCATATAGAGTAGCTTTGTCCTCTTGAACCATCGATTCGATTGCCAGCCGCATTAAACCTTCTGCGTCGCCAGATCGAGCCAGCTCAGCTCTTCCTTCGTCAGCTTAATGAGCGAGCCCGCATCGCAGGAATGCAGTTCTTCCGCTGATTGCGCGCCGATCAAGGCGCAGGTAGGAAACGGCTGATTAAGCACGTATGCAAGCGCAATTTGGATCGGGCTAACGTTTTTCTCCGCTGCCAGCTGCTTTGCGCGCTCAAGCCGCTCCCAATTGTCGTCGCTGTAAAACACGCGTACCAAATCAGCATTATCGCGAATTTCCGGAGAGAATCTGCCCGTAAAGAAGCCCCTTGCCTGCGACGACCAAGACAGCAGCGGAAACTGCTGTTCCTCATGCCACGCGCAGGTTTCCTCATCGGCGGATACGCAGCCTGCCCAGAACGGTTCATTCGCTTTCGCGAGGCTTAGGTTCGGACTGCTGAACGAGAAGCCGACAAGTCCTTTCGCCGCTGCATATTCATTCGCTTCCTTAATCCGCTGCCAAGACCAGTTCGATACGCCAATCGCTCTGATGCTGCCTGACTGCACTTGCTCATTCAGAATATCGATGACTTCTCCTGCCGGGACGGAGGTATCGTCGCGATGCAGCGCATAGAGGTCGACATAATCGGTTTGCAGACGCACGAGGCTATCGGCCAAATCCTGCCGGATCGCTTCTTTATTGACGCGCGGACCGGTTTGATCATGATGTGCGCCTTTAGTCAAAATGACCATTTGCTCCCGGTTGCCGCGCTCCTGCATATAACGGCCGATGACCTCTTCGCTTTGTCCGCCGCAATAAATATGCGCCGTGTCGACCGAATTTCCTCCAATCGCAATAAAAGCATCCAGATTTGCTGCCGCTTTCTCGTAGGAGTCGAGTAAAAAATAATCCGAGCCCTTCATTAAACGCGATACCGGTTTTGGTGATCCTTCAATTTGAATATATTCCATCTTTTTCAACCTCCTCGATAATCGATTTTTTATAAAATAATTCTTGTGCGCCCGCGGGCCGAGAGCAGGCATGCATCTATGACTTTCATATTACTCAAAGCATCCGCTGAGCCGAATTGCAGCGTTGTCTCACCTTTGATGGCACGCGCCAAATGATCGGCTTGCGCGGTATAAGCGTTTACATACGGCACCTCAATTTCTTTGCGCTCCCCTTTGGAGCTTACGAAGAAATTA
Source organism: Candidatus Udaeobacter sp. (assembly GCA_035491515.1). Classification (GTDB taxonomy): domain Bacteria; phylum Bacillota; class Bacilli; order Paenibacillales; family Paenibacillaceae; genus Pristimantibacillus. The sequence continues at coordinate 4,509 of DATJKM010000216.1, forward strand.
GCGCTGCCAGGCTCGCC
>DATJKM010000217.1:0-12497 GCA_035491515.1 Candidatus Udaeobacter sp.
CTCCTTCATTTAGAACATCAATTAATCTTGATAAAACTAATTCAACATCGTGAATATGGAGTAGAACCTGAGCCATAATAATATAGTCAGCATGTAAATCCGATAGACCTTCCTTTTCAAAATCAAAGCATAATGTATCTACATTTTGAATATTAAAACCAGAATTTTTTTGCTTTATTTGATTAATCATGTTTTGAGAAGTATCCAGAAAAAGCATAGAATTAAAATCGTTTAACAAGTTCATTCCGACAAGACCAGTTCCACACCCAAAATCAATAGCATCCTTACTATTAGCGTCAACTAAATATTCACGAATGGCATCAGATGACACCTTTGCAATTTGAATTCGTTCAGAAGTGTCGTATATATTGGCTATCATTTCAAACTTATCCGTATTTCCCATTATTACTTCTCCAATCTGCCTTAAACAAAAAGTCTGAATACTAAAAAAATTGCCCCTATTTATGATACGGTTCACCGCGATTTATCTTCACAGCCCGATAAATCTGCTCCACCAGCACCAGACGCATCAGCTGGTGCGGCAAGGTCATGCGCCCAAAGCTCAGCTTCTGCTGGGCGCGCTTAAGCACCGCGGGAGCAAGACCCGTGCTCCCGCCAATAACAAAAGCCACGTGGCTGCGCCCATACGTGGCTAATTTATCGAGCTGGCCCGCGAGATCCTCGCTTGACCAGAGCTCGCCTTCCAGCGCGAGCGCGACAACGTGCGCATCAGGCTTCAGCTGCGCCAGAAGCCTCTCGCCCTCTCGCTCGCGCACAATCGCTTCCTCCGCCGGACTCATCGTCTCCGGCGCCTTCTCATCGGGCACTTCCGTGAGCGTAAGCTTCACGTAAGGCCCTAACCGCTTGGCATATTCCGCTATGCCCATCACCAAATACTTTTCCTTCAGCTTGCCAACGGCAGCTATCTGTATATGCATGCCTTACACGTCCCTTTATAGTCTCGGAATTTCCTTCAGTCCGATCCGCGTTTCGGACATGAACGCCCTAAATATCCCTTTACAATCTCGAATGTTCCGCTCTCTTACACCACCAAAAAAGTAGCCGGCTCATCACAAAAATCGCATTTGCGCGGTGGATCCCAATCGGCAAATTGCGTCTCTTTCAAATCCACTACATCCGGTGCATCTTCATACTCATCCACAAATCGGTCCAATGCCGTCTCCATATGCTCTTTACACACACAATACATCGTCTGCACGCTTCCTATCCCTAGTTGATTGTATTCTAATTCGTCTTTTCTGCTTCGCTGCGTTACTCTCTTGTCTTACGTCCTATATTCGTCTTACCAGTCTGTCCAATTTATCTATACACAGCATATCAGAAAACGCCTCTCCATGTGAAGCCGACAAATTCCGCATGACTCCGCACTCATCTATTCGCACTTTACTCTGCGTACTTCTCTCTACGTACTTTCTCTGTGTACTTTTCTCAATGTACTCTACTCTGCATACTTCTCTCTACGCGCTAATCTCTCCCTAAAACCCAACAAAAAAGACGCGACGCCAAAATGGTTCCCCACTCCGACACCGCGTCTCCTGCCAACTATTCCTCGTCTTCCTTCTCGCCAAGCTTGAAATGCGTAACCTCCAATTTCCCGTCCCGGTAATAGCTAATTTCAATCTCGTCGCCGATCTTCTTCTGGCTGTATAAGTATTTACGAAGCTCCATCGTGCTGCCGATCGACTGGCGGTCCAGCTTGACGATCACATCGTTGAACAGCAGACCCGCATCCTTAGCGGGACCGGCTGCTTCAAGCACGATTACGCCGTCATAAATCTCGTCTGGCAGCTTAAGCGGCTCACCGCCTTCAGGAACGCCGGCATCAGCGTCTCCACCGGAAGCATTGCCTTCTGCATCCGGCAGCGCTCCGCCTTCGCCAGCACTGCCGTTCGCGTCCTCAAAGCCCTGCTGCTCCCAATACTGCTCCAAGTCCATCGTATATACGCCGAGATAAGGACGCGGCACATGGCCAAGCTTGATCAGGCTCTCCACGATCGGCATGGCCAGGTTGATCGGAATCGCAAAGCCAATCCCTTCAACGCCGAGATCGGCAATTTTCATGCTATTAATGCCGACGACGCGTCCGTTCAAATCAATTAACGGCCCGCCGCTGTTGCCTTGGTTAATCGATGCATCGATCTGAATAACCTCTTGCTCCCAATCGTACACGCCATCCTGATTCAGCGATACCGGCACGATTTGTTTTGTTTTGCTCACGCTTCCCGTTGTAACGGACTCCCCAAGTCCTAACGGATTGCCGATCGCAATAATATATTCAGCAGGGCGAAGCATCGACGAATCGCCAATTTCCGCGACTACATCAATACCCTTGGCATCGATCTCCAGCACGGCAAGATCTGTAATTTGATCCTTACCGACTATGCTGGCGTCGCGCGTCTCGCCGTTCATCAGAACGACCTTCACCGCTTGCGCTTGATCGATCACATGAAAATTCGTAACAATAATGGCTTTGCCGTCCTTCTTGCTAATAATGACACCTGATCCGACGCCCGCTTCACGCAGCGTTCCCTTTTCTTCCGCATCCTCCGGCAGCGCTTCTTCGCTGCCGCCGCCGATGCCGGATGAAAACATCTGCTGATTAATGACGCTCACGACGGCCGGCCTCACTTTCGCGGAAGCTTGTATGGGACGCTCGAGCGGGTCAACCGACTGAACTCCGCCTGCTGTCGCTATTGCTCCTCCTCCGCCCCCTGCGCCGCTGCCTACGCCAAAAACGACGCCAAACAACAGCGTTGCGGCAACCGCGCTCGTAATAGAGGATACGAATGCGATGCGGACGCTGGACCACTTTCGTCCGCCGCTACGATTTGGAAAAGCATATTTTTCTTTTCTGCTCTCGCGAGCAGCGCGCTTGGATACTTTGGTCGAATAAAAATCGTCGTCGAATAGGCTCATTACGGTCGCTCCTCTCGATGCCATGGACATCAAGACTATTTTTTCAATCTAGGAATGTTTTCGGAAGAAATGACTAAAATAATAATAGATTCGGATGATGCGCACACGAAATATTAACATTTATTTTCATGAGCCGTCCCGCCAAAGGAGAGATGCTGCTATGAAAGCCAAAACGCCCGCCGCTTGGGAGCATGTACAGCTTGCCGCTAAGCTGGCAGATTTGAAGGATGACCACTACCGAACCGTTCTTACCTTAAGCGCCATGCTAGAAATATTAATAGACAAAGGCATAATAACGAGAGAAGAGCTAAGCGCCAAAGCCGATGCGCTCGATGCCCAGCTGGAATCGCTTATTTCCGCTTCACTTCATCCCATGGCGTAGGCTTATCGTGATACGTTGCACGCAGCGGATGTTCCTCTTTCTTATAAAATATTCCGTGATCCTCTAATATATTGTTTACGGTCAGCATTGCTAAATCCATAAGATTATGATCAAGGCTCAAATGAGCCAAATAGACACGTTTCGTTCGGTCTGTCATAAGCTCAATCAACGCTTCGCCCGCTGCCACATTCGATAAATGACCGACATCGCTCAGAATACGTCGCTTCGTATTCCACGGATATCGACCCATCCTCAGCATCTCGGTATCGTGATTGGCTTCCAGCACAAGCACATCCGAATCAATGATCTGACGCTTGACCTTCTCGCTTACATACCCAAGATCTGTAGCCAGACTCAGCTTCTCGCCATTCTCTACGAAACAGTAGCCTACCGGCTCCGCCGCATCGTGCGAGATCGGGTACGATTGTACGACCATTGACCCGAAAGCGACCTCTTCACCTGTTTCCATAAACACTCGCTTCTCTGCGGCAATCGTGCCGACATGTCTTTCCATTGCGGCCCATGTTGCCTCATTCGCATAAATAGGCAAATCATATTTGCGGGCGAAAGCGCCCAAGCCTTTAATATGATCGGAATGCTCATGCGTGACGAACAGCGCGTCCAATTCATGACCCGACACTCCCCGCTCGCGCATGAGCTCATCCAGCTTCTTTGCACTCATTCCAGCGTCGACAATCACCGTCTTCTCGTTTCCCTGCACAATCGTCGCATTGCCGGTCGAGCCGCTTCCCAATACTGTAAATCGCAGTCCCATAATCGCTCTTTCCTGTCCCTTCTCCCGCTCCCGTTAACGTAAACCGTTCGCTGCCGCTTCCCCTTGCTCTTCATCTGTTGCAACCTCGCCGCTTATCGCATGCACATAAAACAGTTGGCCATTTTCCAGCATGACCCGCCATGACGGCGCCGACACTTGCTTCTCCGAATCGAAAATCTGACCTTTGTAGCCAAGCTGAATATCGGAGATGACGGCTCCATCCGGCAAATAGGTCTCAATCAGGCTCGCCACTACTTTCGCAGCCGGCAGCACCTGCTTCGCTTCGCCCGATCCGAGCAGCTCTACCCGGTCCTGCAGAAAGGAAGTTATTTTTTGATTGCTAATATACAGCGTCAGCTTCACATCGAACATAGGACGGCCTTCTACCACACGGTGCAGGACGAACTTGTCCACGCTGCTGTTCAGCAAATCGAATTCATATTGATCAAGCTCGGGGATTCGGCTCCCAAGCGTCTTTACTAATTGCGCTTTTGAATAAATGATTGTACTGTCCACCGGCTTATCGAGCGTGACCGGCTCCGCATTTTTACGGCTGTCGGAGTGAAGCAAATACGTTAAGTCCCCTAGCTCCGGCGTTTCAAGCGGCAGATTGGCTTCTAACGAAATACGCTTCTGCTGCATGAGCTGCACTTTATCCTGCGGCAGCTCTGCCGTATTCACGTTAATGTTCAACTGCTCCCTAATATCCAGCCATAGCTGATACCCCAGCAAAATATTAAGCAGCAAAAACGAAACAATAAGTACGTTTTTCGCCCTTCCCCAATCCACTCGCCTTCACCTCCAACCGTCTATATATCGCATTTCACCGGCCATTGCCTGTACGCAGCTGATTCGCGCCGCCATCAGACAAGCTGGCTTCCCCTGCTCCGACTGCCGCTTTTGCATCCGGCTTCTTCTCATTGCCGTCAACCGCTCCTTGCTCCGCAGCATTCGTCTGCTGCTCGGGCGGCTCGTATCCGCTAGGATAAGCCTCTGCCAGCATTTCTTCCGTGCCATCCTTCAGGCGGACAGCCCATACCGGAGTGAAGCGCAGCAGTTTATCATCCACCGGCGCTGCTTGCAGCGCTGGGAACAAAGCCTTCACCTCGCTGCGTCTTACATAATTTTCGAGGCTTTTCTGCAGCGTCTCGCCGCCGGTCAACCACCTTACACGACGTGATTCCGACTTTTGACCAAGCGTAATAAGCGACCTTGAATATTCGGTTACGACACCTTGCTGCAGCGTCAGCTTCATATACCCGTACCTGAACGGCGGCGTCTCAATAACGGGATACTGCCCCACGTATTGTTTAAACCTTAAATACTTGCCCTCGCCTCCCGGCAAGTCGTTCACAAACCGATGCACGCCGTCCCAGCCGCCATGCTGATTCACAAAGTCCACCGAGGCGTACACGTTATCGCTAAGCAGGTTTTCCGTAATCTGCGGCGCGCTCGGATCGGTATAGCTGATCCACTTGCCGTTTTGCTCCACCTGCAGTCCCCGCTTGCCATCGGTAAAAATTTGCGAGCCGCTCCGATCCTCAAATGCCCTCGTCGTACTCGGATCGAAGAACAAGCTTCGCTGCATCAAATCAGGCGAATAGGTCTCATAGGCATACACCATTTCCGTCGACTGGAGCGGTGCAGCCGGAACATACAGACCGTCATCCGTCATCGTATATACAGGCTGGAATTGGCCGAAGCCTACATAATCCTGCACGTCACGAACCGTTAAATCCGCGCGAACCGACTCATACACCATTTGACCATCTGCACTAAAGAAGAAGGTTCGGATTTCCTCCGTACCCGACGTCTTAAATATCCAAATCCGGTCAATCGTCTCATTCAGAAACAGCAGATCGCCTTCCAGCTTAAGCAGCTTTTGCAGCAGTTCCACCGGAATGCCGTTCTCGAACCGAAGCTCGATTCCGATGTCGTTCTCCCGGATCTCCTCCCAATTCAGCACACCCGCCGGGCTCCGCTGGAAGCCTTTAAACTCTCTGCCCTGAATGCGCTGATTCAGAATCATTTCATAGAACTGCGTACCCGGATAAATAACGGTATGCTTGTTGCCGCCCATATGAATGATGAGCTCCTCCGGAAAAATAACGCTCTCCACGCTTGTCGCCGGCCCCATCGGCTCTGCATTGACATAGTCCTGATCGCTTCTTACCGTTGCGCCAAGGCCAGGCATGCTGTAGGCAAGCAAATAGCTTTGGAGAAGGCTGAGCACAACAAGCACGATAAGCGCTGTCGTTTTTATTTTTTCCTTCATCACAGCTCAACCCCCTCTTCCAGCAACGGGAGAGTGAATGTAACAGTCGTTCCCTCATTGAGCTCCGAATGCAGTGAAATCGTGCCGCCATGCGCCTTCACAATTTCCCGGGCAATCGAAAGCCCGAGTCCCGTGCCCCCCATATTGCGCGAGCGGGCCTTATCCACCCGATAGAAGCGGTCAAAAATACGATTAAGATCCTTCTTCGGAATACCGATTCCGGTATCCTTTACGCTGATCGCCAGCAATGCCGAATCTGCCGGCTTACTCGCCGTTAATTCAATCTTACCGCCGTCAAGCGTATATTTGATTGCATTGGAAAATAAATTATCAAGCACTTGATCTATTTGATCGCGGTCGAGCCAAGCCGATTGAAGCCCGTGCTCAACCCGTACCGAAGCCTTGATCGACTTCTGTCTAAGCTGGAACGAAAACCGGTCGGCTACCTCGTCCAGCATATCGTGCACGTTGGTCTGCCGCCGCCGCAGCGGCGCTTGATTCGAATCCAGACGCGACAAATGCAGCAGATCAGTGACGAGCCTAATCATCCGCTCGGTTTCATTGCGTATGACGCCAACGAACCGCTCCGACAGCTCCCGCTCCTCGAGCGCGCCGTCATTGAGCGCTTCAGCATAGCTCTTAATTGTCGTAAGCGGCGTCCGCAGCTCATGCGAAACATTCGCGACGAACTGACGGCGCGATTGCTCCAGCTTCTCCTGCTCCGTTACATCCTGCAGCACCGCAATCGTGCCTGTGATCCCCTTGTCGCGGCGATGAATCGGCGTAAAGGTTGCCCGCAAGAGACCTTCGTTGCTATCGCTAATCTCTTTCTCGTCGAAATTGCGCTCAATAAGCAGCGTCTGCCCGCGTCCTTGCTGCAGCTCGTCCAAACGCTGCTCCGATAAATCGAATAGTTCGGACAAAACAAATCCTTCGCAGGTGCGTACGTCAAGCAGCTCAAGCGCCCTTCTGTTCCATACGATTACCTTTCCGTTCTCGTCTGCCGCAACTACGCCGTCGCTCATATTAGAGAGAATCGAAGCGAGCTTCTCATTCTCTTCCTCATTAACCGATAACGCTTCCTTGAGCCGGATCGTCATATCGTTGAAAGCCATGCTCAAGCTGCCAATCTCATCATCGCCAAGCACCGGCACCTGAAGATCAAACTTTCCTTGCGCGACCGCCTCTGCTTGCTTCGTCAGTCCCTGTATCGGGTTTGTGATCGTATGAGCGAGCAATATGCCTAGCACGCCGGTAAGACCCAGCGCAATTAACGTCCCGGAGAAAAAGATCTGATTGACCCGGTTCACCGTCTCGTACAGCTCGTTCATAGACGCTACGACATACACAACCCCGACAACTTTGTTGTCGTTAATCGTCACCGGCTGTGCAATCATTTTTTTGCGCGTGTTGTCTTCATCTATAATTTCTTGTTCATTATCGGTAATGTTCTGAAGCGCCCTGCTTACCGCAAGCGATTTGTTCTTCTTCCCGATATACGACTGATTGCCCTGAACGGAGGTCGCTACCACCTTGCCGTTCGAATCCAGCACCTGTACCTCGGCGCCGCTAATACTGAACAGGTTGCGAACGACCAGACTGAGGTCCTCCGTCGTGCTCTCCGCGGAATCCCCTTCGGGATCGGGTTTAGCTGCCAAGCTTGGAGCGGCAAACTTGGACAAAATATCGGCTTGCTCCTTCAAATTGTTCGTGAAGCTATCGATTAACGAGTTCTTGACGGTGCTTATAAAATAAACGCCGATTAACTGCATCGCTACCAATATGAGCAGCAAATAAATAATGACCAGCTTGACCTGGATCGTACGAAAGAAGCTTTTGCCCTTCATCCTAGGCCTAAGCCTCCAGATTTAGAGTTGCGCATCATGTAGCCGAGTCCCCGCCGGGTCATAATGTACTCGGGACGGCTCGGATCATCCTCGATCTTCTCACGCAGCCTGCGAATCGTCACATCGACCGTCCGCACATCGCCGAAATATTCGAATCCCCAAACCGCCTGCAGCAAATGCTCGCGCGTCATTACCTTGCCGCTGTTGCGTGCCATATAATAGACGAGCTCATACTCGCGATGCGTCAAATCAAGCGGTTCGCCATCCTTGTATACCACGTACATATCCGTATCAATAAATAAGTTGAACAGCTTTAAGCCCTGCTGCTCCTGCTCGGCCGGCCCGTCTATAGCACCGGCATTGTCGCCGCCGCTAGTTTCTGCAGGCTTCTGCTGCCTCCGCAAATGCGCCTTCACCCGCGCCAGCAGCTCCCGCGTGCTGAACGGCTTCGTCACATAATCATCGGCGCCAAGCTCCAGCCCAAGCACTTTATCGATTTCGGTATCCTTGGCCGTAAGCATGATGATCGGCATCTGCAGCCTGGTTCGCACCTCGCGGCATACGTCCATACCATCTTTTACAGGCAGCATCAAGTCCAGCAAAATGAGATCCGGCTGCTCCTCGAAAGCCAGCCGTACCGCTTCGCCGCCATCGAAGGCGCATATAACCTGATGCCCTTCCTTCTCCAAGTTAAACTTTATAATATCCGCTATCGGCTGTTCGTCATCGACCACTAATATTTTCCCGTGCATCGTTACACCCGCCCGTCGCTTGTCCTTTGTAATAACTTCTATTTTAACACACGTTATCCCCTACTTCACAATGAAACTTCCTTCATGTTAGCAAGGTTTTTCCTGTATCGTTCAGCACTGCGGCAAATAAAAAAGGAGGACCGCTCCGCCGAAGCGAGAGTGGTTCTCCTGGAACTAATTTGGGTATAAGTTATAAGTACTTTAACGGATTTTGCAGTACGCCGTTTTTGTGCACTTCAAAATGCAGATGAACGCCGGTAGAGTTGCCTGTGCTGCCCATAATGCCGATTGTGTCGCCCTTCTCTACAATGTCGCCTACTCTTGTTTTGAAAGAGCTAAGGTGACCATAGACTGTGGTATAACCGTTCTTATGGTTAATAACAATCGCGTTGCCAAGACCCGGCTTCGTGCCGACGAACTCAACTACGCCTGTATCGGCTGCATGAATGTTCTTGTTCCCGACTAAATCGACGCCGTTGTGCATACGTCCCCAGCGCTGTCCGAACTTACTGGTTAATCTGGCACCCGCAACCGGCATGGCAAAATTGCCTGAACCTTCGCCCAAAACGACCTTGGTGCCTCGCACAACGATTTTTGGAGAAGCTTCCTTGATGACTTCCTTCGTAAGGAGCTCTTCGGAAACAACGTAACCGTTCTGCTTCACGATGCGGTAAGTCAAACGCTTAGAGCCTGCCGCTCCTTCCGAGATCGTCTTCGATTCGCCGACGCGCATATCCGCATTTTTCTTCACTTCAACCGGAGGCTCGATCGATTCGACCTCAACTAAGTTCTCGACCGTCTTGACCGTCAGCTCCGGCTGGCGCACCGTTAAATCAAGCACATCGCCTATTGTAAGTTTATCGTCTTCAATCCACCTGTTGTTCTCATAGATAACTTGAGGAGAGATATCAAACTTCTGTGCGATACAGCCGACGCAATCGCCTTCTTTTACCGTATATTTCGTCGGTTGAATGCTGCCTTGAACAAGCATCTTGTAAATGGCTTCCGCTTCCATAATCTGCTGCGGATCGGTATCAATATTCTCCGTCATGACGGCTTCGATGAACTCGACCTCCGTCACCTCACGCCCAGGCTCCTTGGATGCCGCCTTAGGCTTAAGCTCCGGCGCAGCCGCCTCGCTTGCATCGAATGAAAGCGATTTTACTTCCTTCGAATTCTTCTTCGCTGCGGCAAGCTTTGGCGCAAACTTACTTTGTACGCGCAATAATACAGCGTCTGCCGTCTGCTGGTTTTTCACGATGCCGATTACTTTTCCGTCAACTTTTACTTCGACGCCAACCGCATGGGAGGTAAACATCCCTTCAAGCTTGTCCAATGTAACATCCGTTTCAGGCGTACCATTGAAAGCCGCATCGGCTTCGTATGTAATCGTTCCCGTATCTAGCACCATATTAATTCCCGGGTTTGCTTGTTGAACTTCTTCTGTCTTTAACAGAACAAGCTGCTCTACTTCTTCTGGATTACTTACGGTACCAACTGCTGTTCCATTCATATATACGTTATAAAATTCGACTGTGTTTGCTTGGACATATTGGATTCCGCTAAATCCGGCTACTGTGAGGAGTACGAGCGCCCCGCCCGCTAGCTGAACCGGCTTCTTCCGCCAAAATGGCGTGTTTGCCTTGCCGCTTGCGGATTGTTGCTGTGTCTTGCCATTCAAGTGTTGCGATCGGCTATGTCGAATATATTGAATCGCTTGATTCCATACCTTCTTAATCCGACCTTTTTCCCTGAAAACGGTCATGATTGTCTCCTTTTCGCGCTTATGCAACTATTTTTTCCTACTTCTGATAAAGAAAAAAGACGAATTATCCTGTCGGATCACTCGCCTAATACTTTAACATATGCCCAACAATAGGAGCAACCTTTACAATAGATTCACTATATTAATATTTTTTCAGAATATCCATCATTTGCCCGTATTCGGTCTTGTCGAGATGCTGTGCCATGATTTGTTGAATCGCTGTCAGCTCTTGCTCCGTCAGACCGTTTTCTACATATTGAGAGATGGTTTGCCATGATTCCTGGGGCAATTTGGTCATTAAAAGACCGAACAGCGCATCCTTGTCCTTGTCACTCATTTGCTCCTTTACTTCGGTCAAATCCTCTGTCGTCATCGCCGTTTCGGTTTTATCCGCGCCAGCCGTTCCCTCCTGCACCTCTCCGCCTTGCTGCGCAGCGCCGCCGCTCGCCTGCGTGCCGCCGCCGATTCCAATATCCGTAAGCGGAGGGTCGGTTACCTGACTAAAGGCATCTACCGACACTGGAGGCTCGCCCTGGCTGCTCTCGCCCGAATGGGTCTCCGGCGCTTCCTCACTAGTGACCCCCGTCTCTTCTTTCCCTACCGTATCCGTCGTTACCAGCGGATCAGCTCCCCAGAGCTTCCCCCACACGCCAGACATCGCCATCGGCGGTACTTCAAGCGGCAAATTGAACTGTTTTAATAGAGTCTCGACATAACTGGTCACAATATACCCCGTCGTCCATATCGATAAAAAGCTTAAAATCAGCCCTGCCGCAACCAGCTTTGCCAGCCACCCGATCTTTTTAAACATGATCGCACCAATCCCTTCGTACAGCAGCTGAAAGACTACTCTATCTATTAGCTGCGGTTTCCATCTTCTATTACATATCATTATGGTCAACATTAAGGGCGGACATTCTCTTATTTGCATTAAATTGCCAATATCCGCATGTTTTGGGCCTACTCTGCGCAATATGCTCGTTAGGGATTTAGGGCGAGAGCAGTTAGCTGAACCGGATAGATCGCAAAAAAAAAGGATGGCCTGGGGCCACCCTTCTTAAAGAAATATTTTATTCGTAGATAGGACGAACCGGATTCGTTTGCTCACGGTTGCGGCCTACAGAGAAAATCGCAATTGGAATGCCTGTAAGCTCAGATACGCGGTTCAAGTAGTTAAGCGTGTTTACTGGAAGATCCTCAAGCGTTTTTGCGCCGGAGATATCCTCCGACCAGCCTGGAAGCTCCTCGTATACCGCTTCGCACTCGGATACCAATTTCAAGCTTGCCGGGTAAGTTTCGATAATCTCGCCGCGCAATTTGTAGCCCGTGCAAATCTTCACCGTTTCAAGGCCTGTCAGTACGTCGAGCGAGTTAAGGGATAGACCTGTAATACCGCTTACGCGGCGCGCATGACGGACAACAACCGTATCGAACCAGCCGACGCGGCGCGGACGGCCTGTTACCGTACCGTATTCATGACCTTTATCACGAATCAATTGGCCGATTTCGTTATCTTGCTCTGTTGGGAACGGACCATCGCCTACACGGGTCGTGTACGCTTTAGCAACACCGATAACCTGTTTGATTTTTGAAGGGCCAACGCCCGAACCGATACATACGCCGCCAGCCGACGGGTTGGAGGACGTAACATACGGGTAAGTTCCTTGGTCGATATCCAGCATAACGCCTTGAGCGCCTTCGAACAATACCTTCTGACCCGCATCGATTGCATCGTTCAATACAACCGACGTATCGGTTACATAC
>DATJKM010000218.1:0-6031 GCA_035491515.1 Candidatus Udaeobacter sp.
ATGCGGTTCCGAGCAAATCTTCTTCTTTAAACACATTCCGACCGTCGATTAGAATAGCCTGATTCATGACGGATTGCAGCAGATTCAAATCCACTTCCGCGAATTCATCCCATTCCGTCAATAAACAAAGCGCATCTGAATCTTGTGCCGTTTCGAGCGCCTCATTGCACCAGATAACGCCTTCTTTGCCGTATAGGGCCTTGAAGTTCTCCATAGCTATAGGATCGTAAGCTTTCACCTTCACGCCGTTCTCTACTAAATATTGAATGATTTCTAGCGCGGGTGAATCACGTACGTCATCGGTATTCGGCTTAAAGGCCAATCCCCATACTGCGACTGTCTTGCCTCGCAACTGGCCGTTAAAGATCGTCTCCAGCTTGCGGATAACATTAAACCGTTGGTCCTGATTGACTTCCACTACCGACCGCAGCAGCTTGAACTCGTAATCGACGTTGCCGGCGATTTGGATAAGGGCTCTGGTATCCTTCGGAAAACAGGAGCCTCCATAGCCGATTCCGGCTTTAAGAAACGACTGTCCAATCCGCTTATCGTAGCCCATTCCTTCCGCAACCTTCGTCACGTCTGCGCCTACCTTCTCGCAAATGTTCGCAATCTCGTTGATGAACGAAATCTTCGTAGCGAGAAAAGCATTGGACGCATATTTAATCATCTCTGCGCTGCGGATATCCGTCACGATGATTTGTTCCGTCAGCGGCCGATGCAGCTCGGTCATCGTATCGGCTGCGCTTTGGTTATCAGCACCGATGACGATCCGGTCCGGATGCAGCGTATCCTTAACGGCAGAACCTTCGCGCAGAAATTCCGGCAGCGAAATACTGTCGAACGGCTCGGATGTGCGGGTGCAGATCAGATCACGGACCCTTTCGTTCGTGCCGACCGGCACCGTGCTTTTTATAGCAATAATTTTATAGCCGTTCATCGCTTCGGCGATATCAAGGGCGGCTTGATTGATATAGGCCATATTCGCCTCGCCGCTTGGCATCGGAGGCGTTCCGACAGCCAGAATGATAATGTCCGATTGACGTACCGCATCGGTCAGATCGGTTGTGAAAGCGAGTTTTCCGGCGGAACGGTTCTTATCCGCTAATTCCTTCAGCCCCGGCTCGTAGATGGGAATCTCGCCAGCCAGCAGCGTTTCGATCTTTCCAAGATCCTTGTCGACACAGATGACTTTATTCCCCAGCTCCGCATAACAAACACCCGATACGAGCCCGACATATCCGGTACCAATGACCGTAATGTTCATTCTCATCACTCCCTATATTGATATCCCGTCACTTATACGGCACATAATTGCATAATTTCATTCCATTCGAAGGCAAGCCGGACGATATCTTCTTCAATAAGCTCCGACCCGGTTTGCACCTCAATGATGTCCATTTCCGTCTCCGCACGTAAACTGTGCTTGCTCTGTTTCGATATAACGAGTACATCTCCGGCCTTAACCGGAAACCGCTTATCGTTCAGAATCATCTCCCCGTTACCGGAAACGACGGTCCATACCTCGTCTCTAAGCAAATGGTATTGGTAGCTTAAATTTCTGCCCTGCTCTATGCAAATCCGTTTGGTCAGCACTTCATTCCCGTCCGGATATTTCAAGAAGTCGAGTACCCTGTAACGGCCCCAACGCCTCTCCTCGTACATCGGACGCTGATCCGAGTGCTTCATGACCTCCTTGATCATCGGGCTTGACGCCTTGTCCGAGACAAGAATGCCATCCGGACTCGCCGCGACGACGACATTGGATAAATTAAGCAGCGTAATCGGAATATCCAGTTCGTTGATAATATGCGTATTGGATGAATTGTCGGTAATGATTCCTTTGCCGATCAGCGGGCTCGCAATTTCCTCCGTCAGCGTGTTCCACGTTCCAAGATCCTTCCAATCCCCTTCGTATGGCAGTGCGACGATAAGATTGGCTTTCTCCACCACCTCGTAGTCGAAGCTGTTCTTCGTAAGCTTGTCGTACTGCTTCACCATCTCGTCGTATTGGATCGGAAGTCCGTGCGAAAGCAGAATATTAATGATGAAATCCAGCTTGAATGCGAAAACTCCGCAGTTCCAAAGTGCCGCCTGCTCAATCATGGCCACTGCTGCTTCTTCGCTCGGTTTCTCTCGGAAGCTTTGTACTTTCATATATGGAGCGTCATGTGTGGTCCCGCTTTCCGGAACGATATACCCGTATTTCTCAGATGGATATGTCGGTTTTACTCCCATAAGCGCCAAATCCGCTCCCGACTCGTTCAAGACCTGATCCAATTCTTTGGTCTTGTGGAAGAACGACTGCTCAACGTAAGGGTCGACCGGCATGACCACGACCGTTTCATTTAGGCTGACGCCTTCAACCGAATACAAATAGGTGGCAGCCAGCGCAATCGCAGGATACGTATCCCTTCTTTCCGGTTCGACAATCACTCCAATATCGCTTCCTAGCTGGTTGTGGATCATTTCAACTTGCGGCTTGCTCGTTGCGATAAAAGCATCATCGCCAAGCCCGGCACTCGCAATCTGCCCCCAAACCCGCTGTACCATCGACTCAAGCTCGCCTTCCGAATTCCTTAGCACCTTCAAGAACTGCTTGGAACGGGAATCGTTCGATAACGGCCACAGGCGTTTGCCCGAGCCTCCTGAGAGAAGAACAATTTTCATAGTGACTCCTCCTAAAATATTAGTTAACTGATTTGCGAAGCATTAGAATTTGTTGTTTTTCCTTCATTCTTCACAATCAATTGGGCGGAACCTATGCCGCTTGTCCATGTATGATAATAGTTGGAGTTCTTACCGTAAGAATTGTCCAGCAGCGTATTGGGCTTGTCCATTAGGCAGGACAAGATATGGCCATGCAGCCTTGACGTCTGCACCGTCCGGTAGCCGCTGAAGCGCTTGACTGCTTTATCTACCAGATAATCGGTGTACTTGCCCCAAATCGCCTGCATCGGCAGCGGACTGCCGCCTTTCTTAATCATTCTGACAATGAGATTAATCGATTTCTGCTCGACCCGGTTATACAAGGAGGCCCAATCCAAATAATCGCCGCGGCCAGCAGATTCGAGCTGCTCCTGCTCAACCGTTTTCTCAATATCCGTACGGAAGAAGCAGAGCAAATCTTTGGCCGGGCTGTCTTTGTGCCGGATCGGCCATAATTGATGGGCCATGTCGGGTGATAAATAAACATGGCATCTATGGAATTTCTCGGTTGCCGAGCCATAGGACAACGTGTCGCGGACATAGAGATGAACATCTTTATGTCCATTGAATATTTGCGCCGTCCGGTCGTATTCAGACTCGTTCTTATAAAATATCGTCTGTGGAAGCATCACGATCCGATGGTTCGGATAGCTGGTGATAATTTTCTCGCGCAGTTTCTGATGTGCAGGATAAAGGTCGCCGAAGTTCCCTCCCCCGTGCAGCACGATGATATGATCTTTCGGAATCACCAGCGAATCTGGAAAATCAAGCACGCTGTAGCGTGCGCGGACGCGAATATTATAATCCTTGAAGAACGCTTCCGTGCCTTTCATAATGAGCAGGTCGCCACCGTTGCTGTGAACGGGAATATCGATATAGTAAATGTTGGAGCCCGGCGGAATGATATTCGAAATCTGGCGAAGCTCATTTTTAAGTCCATCCATAGGGTGAATATTCGGTGTACTTTTCATGATAACCCTCTCCTATACGTTATTTTCTCTCTATCATTCGATGGTCAAAAACCGGAAATCATTTTTTCGCTCATTTTTGGCTGAAATCATAATAAAATTTCGGCCGTTCTTTCAGCATCACCTTGTAGATGTCGTAGTTGGTCGCCATGATCCCTTTCAGGTATTCCTTATAAGGACGGTCGGCGACATTCACAAGGCCTGAGTTATAGTGCTCTCCCCAAATTCCCTGCCAATATCTTCCGAGACCTGCTTGGTCCACATAATTGAACACATGAGCTCCAACAATGTAGTCCAGACCGGCTACCCCCTCCACATAATTCCGGTAACGATTCCCTCTCTCTGACTGGTTATCGGCCGAATTTGGAAGGAGAGGCTTCAATCCTTGTTCCTTCGTACCGTAACCGAATTCGGTTAGCAGAATCGGTTTGCCGCCCGACTTTTCGTACACATCTTCCAATAGATCGGTTTCGAGCTTATACGTGTAGTAGTTGATACTGATGACATCCACGTATTTCCCTTCCACCTTTGCCAGAACGCTCCGGAACTTCTCTTTGTGGAAAGGCGTCGTTATCCAGCGGTCTCCGAGAAGAAGATGATTCGGATCATATTTGCGGTAGATCCGTGAAACCGTTTCGAAGAACGTATCCAGATAATATTCAAAAAATTGGTCCATATCCTGCCAAGACGCCGATGTATTGATCGGCAGCTCCGCTTCCTTCAAATCTTCAAAAGATTTGAAGCTTGTTCCCCAATGGCTGTTGAATTTGTCTATCTCTTGATATTTATCCTTCAGCATTTTAACCAAACGTGCTTTGATCGCCGTTTGGCTTGCCTTCAGCTTCGGCACATGGGAATAAAACTTGTGGAAATCGTATTCGTTGTCGATGAAATACCCGATCAGCATCGGATCGTCCTTGTACGGCTTGACTGTTTTTGCAAACGACTTATCGATCTTGGCTTCTGCATCCGGCGCAAAGATGTCGAATATCGAAATCCCGTCAATCTTAGCCCAGTCCATGCTGTTCAGCGGAAGCATCCGCACGTGAGGCAAGTTGTTCTCATTACCGTATTTTTCAGGTGAATAGCCTCCCGCACTGTTAAAACCCCATTTTCTGAGGCGGTCGGCCGCTTCCGAATATATGGCATGCTCGGTTGGAACTTCTCCTGTTTTCCGGTATTTGTTCGCCAAATAGAATGAGAAGTTATCGGAATCGATAAATGCCGATTTATATTCCTCTTCTTGAGAAGGAATAGATTCGAACAGCTCCTCTCGACCCTTTACCATCGTATAGGTTTCATGGGCCGTAAGTCCGTTCACCCCTAAGCTGAAAAAGAGATTGCCTTCCGGTGTTGTCATCACTTTGCGGCTTCCCATCTGCTGAATTGCAAAATAGCCCGTTTTTTGCAACCCGTATTTTGCCGCACTGCCTGCCAGACCACCGTAACTGTCACGGTCCGAAGGTGGTGTTAAACCGCCGTAATAGGACGCGTCTGCCTCGGCATCCGCTTCCAGCTGCTGTTCACTTGTCACCTTCTCGGGAAACCCGGCAGATTTCATTTGACCGAACCTGTCCACTTGAATTTGGTCGCTTGCGTTGAGCGTATATTTACGGATGGGACTTGGCTCCATACCATTCGTAACGGCATAGGTTTCCAGCTCGTTATAACCAGTGAGCTGGAGCGGTTCGTTATATGGCTTGAAAGCGGGCCCCTTATTCAAACGGTAATAAATCTTTGCCCCGCTCGAAGCCGTGGACAGTACAGTCTCCAGTGAATCGGTGCTTCTGGTTGATTGAACGTCCACGGAAGCCGTGTTTCGATTGAAAGTCACATTCGAAACTTGAGGCGACCAAGGCACCGGTCCATTCAACTCGATTTTCAAATACCTCGTGCCTTCCGGCAGTGACGAAGCCTCGTAAGCGTACTTCTGCCAATTGGCTACTGGATAGCCTACCGAATAGGTTTCAGCAGAAATTTCCGTATAGTCCTTTCCATTCTCCGAGATAAAGAACCGATTTTTCTCGATGGCTTTCCCAGCGAAAAAGTAGCTGTAGACCATAAAGGACGAAATATCGAAATCCGTCTTATAAATGATGTTCCCCGGCTCAGTTGAAGTACGCACCATCCGATACAAATCGTTGCCGAAGTGATAAGGCTTATCTCTCGCAATATAAATACTCGAGCGGTTGTAAATCTGTTCGAAATTTTCGAGCGTATCGTTCAATCCGACTGACGTATCCAAAGAACCTTCCGGCACATACCGGTAGGTCGAAACCCTGCTGGCCGCTGCTTTGCCCGAAGCCGAACGGTTCACGGCGATAATCTTTAACTCAAGCTCGTTTACCACCTTA
>DATJKM010000219.1:0-6382 GCA_035491515.1 Candidatus Udaeobacter sp.
TCGGCCGTTTTAAATGCGCTTGAGCAAAAAACGCTCGGTATTATTCGCGCTACCATTTCCAGCGGTCCGCATCCTTCGCAAACATTCGTATTGCGCGCTTTGACATCGCCTGAATTCGAAGGCCAAAAAGCGGAGAAATACGATATTATGAAGCGCCGCGCTAATCGCGTCAAATCATTGCTCGACAGCGGACGCTACGGCGATGTTTGGGAATATTACCCGTTCAACTCCGGCTACTTTATGTGTCTGAAGCTGAGCACTGTAACGGCCGAGGCGGTACGCTCCCATTTGCTGAACCAATACGGCATCGGCACGATCGCTTTAGGGGAAACCGACCTTCGCGTCGCCTTCTCCTGCATCGAGGAAGACAACCTCGAAGAGCTGTTCGATACGATCTTCAAAGCTGTGAATGAATTGATCACCCAAAAAGCATAACAGCTGACCGCCGCGTTCCGGCAGCTCAAGCATCAAAAGCATCAATAGCCCCCTAAGAGAAGCATGTCTTTATGACAACCGCTTCTCCTAGGGGGTTATTTTTATATTCAGTCTTCATCCTCATCCATGATGATCTTCTTGCGAAGGCGTGCCGGCCGAATGGCGATGTACACGAGTGCCAAAGCTGCCGCTGCAAGCTCAGGAAGATACACGCCCGAAAAGGCTAGCGGCAAAGCAGCAAATAACCACAGCAGCGCTGTGCAGAATAACATAGCCAACCGGTCTACCTTTAAATATTGCCGGGCCCGCTGCTTTTCAGGCATGGGATATACATGCTTCCAGACCGAGTGGCGATGGATATGCCGCAGGCCAGCTAATTGGACAGCGATTAATCCCATGAAAATGCCAAATACGAGAATACAGCCATAACCGGACAGCAATAGTGCGTCTGCAAGCCAATATATGATCAGGCAGCCGAGCAAGAGCAGCCGGATAATAATGCCGCCCATCTCCGTTCTTAGCAGCGAAGCCGTGTACAGATACACAAATGTATTGCGGTTCGAGTAGGAGACAGCGCGAAGCACCCACGACAAATAAGGTCTTTTGGCGATGCTGGATGGAAGCGTCGGCACGTCGATGAATAGGCCAAAAAAAACGTAATAGCGCTTGCGCGTTCTTGCTTCCTCGTCAATCAGCCTCTCCCAAGGAAAACGGTGCCTGCCGGGAAGACGGTAAAGCAAACCAAATAAAATGCCAATGAGTAATGTAAATGCTGCAGCCTGCCAAACCGGACAATTAAGCCACACCGCGAGCGATAGTGCTGTAGCTGTCCAGCGCAGCAGCCGCATAAGCCGTCTCATGCCGGGCCATGTCATCTGCCGCTCTTTCCACGCCCCCCATATATTTCCTGCCTTCAGAGCCGCTGCGGCGAGAGCAAGCGCCCAGCCTCCGCTAATGGCTGGACCTTGATTATAGATCGGCAGATAAAGAAGCAGCACAATTGCGGCGAGCAAAGTACAAGCAATTGTCGTATAACGAAACGAGAGGCGCAAATAGCCGCTCATCTCCGCTTCGCGCGGCATCAAAAATACGGTATCGCCTGCGGCAAGCCAGGTTCGGAGCGGACTCCAGCAAAGTACCAGCGTCATTGCTATAACGCCGACAGTTGCAAAGGGAAAGCTGGCAGGCGTATGACGAATCAAGTTTATATAGCCAATAGCGGAAGAAATAATGATCAAGGACATAAAAGCCGGAAATCCGCTTTGCCCCATATAGCGAAAGTAAGGCATCGTTTCCTCGCGGAACGCCTTTGCCCGCCGATGCCACAACTTCTCGAGCGTTTGATCCGGGGTCATGAGACATGGCCTCCAGTAACGAGCTTGTAGAAAGCATCCTCCAAGGAACCTCCGCGCATGTCCATCCCGGCTGCTTGCCTGACGTCCTCTAGCGTGCCTAAAGCGACAACTTTTCCATGATGCATGACGATAAACCGGTCGCAATAGGTTTCGACCGTGGACAAAATATGAGAGCTCATTAGAATGGCCGCCCCCTTACGCTTCACCTCGACCAGCCGCTCGAGCAAGGAGCGAATGCCGAGCGGGTCAAGCCCCAGAAACGGCTCATCGATAATGTACAGCGGCGGCTCTGCCAGCAGCGCATTCATGATCATAACCTTCTGCTTCATTCCTTTGGATAAGTGCGAGGCAAAAGCCTTTCGCTTCGGCATCATCTGAAACTGCTTCAGCAGCTCGTCTTCCCTTGCTTCATATTGGTTGTCTTGTACGCTGTAAGCCATCCCGGTTAAACGCAGATGCTCCTCCACCGTTAACTCGTCGAACAGCACCGGCGTCTCCGGTACATATGCAAAAGCGCTGCGATAACGCTCTGTTTCTTCCTCCAGCGTAACGCCGTCGACCTTTACTTCCCCTGCCTGCGGCTTCATCAGTCCCAATATATGCTTGATTGTCGTACTCTTACCCGCGCCATTCAAACCGATAAGACCTACCATTTCGCCGGGCCTTACTTCAAAGGAGATATTATGCAGCACGGGTCTTCTCGGGCTATAGCCTCCGGTTAATTCATTCACCTGCAGTATAGGCTCCATCCTATCACCTTCAACATCCAATTTAGTTCTAGCTAGTAAACAGCATACCGAAAAATCCGCCTAAGATCAAAAAAAAAGCATCACCGCCAGGGGTGATGCTTCTTTCATGTTTCTTATTTAATTTCAATCGATTTTGCCGTTCCGTTTTCGCCCTTGACCTGTACAAGTTGACCAGCCTTCAGCAGCGATGCATCCCCGGTAATCGCAACGTTTGCATCAACGTTATAAATATTGACAATCGTCTGCGAGTTCTCAATACGCGAGATCGAAATCGTTGCAAGCTTCGCTTGCGAGTTGAAAGTAAGCGTATTAATGACGCCCTGCTCCGAGAAGGAAATGACAGCAGGAGCTGACTTCGTAACCTCAATGAAGACGACTTTGTTGAGGTATGTACGTACTAGCACCTCATCACCCGCACGCAGAGCGCTTAAAGGCGATTTCTTATCATCACGGAAAATGAATACATTAGGATCAATCGTCAACGCAGCCTCTGTGTTATCCGCTTTTACCACCGTCAGCTTGTTATCCGCAGGTGCTGCTTTCAGCTTGCCTGTAATCGCTTGTGCATCCTGATCCGGCATTTCTGTATCGGTACGGTCTAGAAGCGCTGCGAGTTCTGCACGGGAAACCGGTTGGTTCGGACGGAACGTTTTGCCATGCTTATCATTATAACCCGTAATAATGCCTTTCTTCAGAGCAAGCGCAACATATCCGACAGATCCTGCCGGGATCTCCTTCGTATCCTTAAAGTCCAGCTTCTCATTATTGAGAGCTTTTGCCTCATCTTCCAGTTTAAGCGCTTTAATAAGAAGTATCGTAGACCATAGTCTTGTTGCTTTCACTTCCGGCTTCACTTCTGTTTCCGTTTCGGCGAACAAATCATTTTCCAATGCCACAGCTACGTAACCGACAGCCCATGGATATTTGCTTTCGATTTTTTTAGCGTCTTTGAACTGCAGGTCGGTGTTCATTTCTTCCGCCGATTCCGCTTGCTCACGAAGACCCATCAATCTAACTGCAGCAGTCAATGTCTCAATGCGGCTAATTTTTTGATGCGGTTTAAACGTTCCATCCTCATAGCCGGTAAATACACCCTTCGACGCCAGTCGCATAATGTATTCCATAGCCCATTTCAGCTCATCTTCATCCTCGAATTGCCACGTTATTTTATACTTATCATGAGCTTTATCGTCCTTATCCTCATGACGTCCTTTATCATCATCACGATCACCACCATCTGCAAAAGCTGACGTCGCTCCTCCTGCAAGCATTAGCAGCGCAAGCGAAGAAACTGCTGTCTTTTTCCACATTGCTTGTTTCATTAAGAAAGCCACACTCCTTTTTCGATTGCGGGTTGTGCCGCATTTTTGACCTACGCCCATACGTTTCGGGAGAGTCAGCTCGATTTAAGAGGGTGGCTATTAAAATAAATGTAGTTTATTGTTCCTTCTTGGCCTCGCGTTTAGCTTTCAACCATTTTGGAGCGCCCTTGTTTTTGCCTTCTCGCTTGCGCTCCACCTTCTTAGGAGCAGACTTTGGAGCGGGCTTTGAAGCAGGCTTTGCCTCTGGCTTCGGATCAGCCGACGCAATGCGCGCTTTATCCGCTTCCGGCTTCGCTTCCGCCGCTGGTCGCGGAGGCTCTTTACGCTCGACCGACCGCTTCGCCCGCGCTTCTTCCGAACGCTCCGTGAGCTTGGCCTCATGACGAGCCGCAAATGGACGTGTCGCTTCCCTTAGCTCCTCCTCCGTAAGAAGCTTGCCTCTAAACATCGTTCGTTCCGTCAAATCAATGCCGAGCTGCTTCCGGAATTTCTCCATAATGAACAACTCCTGCGGCGTCACGATCGATACGACCGTACCTGCCCGTCCCATCCGGCCGGTGCGGCCTGCTCTATGCACATAATGATCCGCGTCTGCCGCCGGATCAAGATGAATAACGAGCGTCAGGCCCTCGATATCGAGACCGCGAGCCGCAACGTCTGTCGCAAGCAGCAGCTGGCAGCGTCCATCGCGAAAACGCGCTAACGTAGCTGCCCGGCGCTGCTTGTCCGCATCGCCATACAGAGCCTCGACGGTAAAGCCTTCATAGCTGAGCTTCGATTCCCAGTTCGATATGTTGTCGGTATCATTCAGGAAGAGCAGCGCAGATGTCGGGTTTAGCAGGCGGACAAGACGCCTCGCCGTATCCGTCTTGTCCCGTTTATCGCTAACAATATAAAAGTTGTCGATCGTTTGCGATACGCGGTGCTCCGGCGTAATTTGGATGCGCTCCGGATTTTTCATCCAGCGTCCTTCGAAGCGGGCCATTTGATCGGGATACGTCGCGGAGAAGAACGCGATTTGCCGGCCTCGGCCCATACTATGCAAAATAATTTCTACCTCTTTCGTCGAGCCGAGCTGAAACACCTGATCCGCTTCATCAATAACGACGTTGTTGACGTCATTCAGCTTGAGCTTGCGCAGCTTCAGCAGCTCATGAATACGTCCCGGCGTTCCGATAACGAGCTGCGGCCGCAGCTTCAGCTTCTCGACCTGACGCTTCAGCGCCGCTCCTCCAATCAATTGCTGAACGCGTATGTTCAGCGGTTCCGCGTACGTTTCCGCAACGCGTACGATTTGCATCGCAAGCTCCTGCGTCGGAGCCAAAATAACCGCTTGTATCGCATTCGAATACGAATTCAGCTTCTGAAGCAGCGGCAATAAATAGGCGAGCGTCTTGCCGGTGCCCGTCTGCGACCTTGCTGACACGTCGCTGCCTCCAAGCAGAATTGGAATCGTCTCGGCCTGTACATCCGTTGGCTCTACAATTCCGTTAGCGGCGAGCTTATCCGCCAGCAGCTCATTAATACCAATCTCATTCCAAGTGTACTTACTCATTCTTTAATCCTCTCTCATTCCAACCTTTATTTTCGATTCAATAAGCCGCCGAACAGTCGATCGACCGTTCGAGGCAGCAATTGATAAAGCTTTATACCCATAGAAGCTGTTTTCGGCAGGTCAAGCTCAGCCTTTCTCCGCTCGATCAATCGAATAATCCGTTTGACGACATATTCTGGCTTCATCATAAACCAACTGACATTTTTCACGTAAGAGCCTGAAGGATCAGCTTGCGAGAAAAAAGGAGTATCGATCGGACCCGGATTAACCGCAGACACCTGAATTCCCTGCTCGCTTAGCTCCATCCGAAGCGAATTGGTAAAACCGAGCACGGCATGCTTCGTAGCGGTGTAGCTGGTTGATTTCGCGGTGCCTATTTTCCCCGCCAAGGAAGCGATGTTAACGATATGCCCGCTTCCCTGCTTCAACATATGAGGAATGACAGCCTTCGTGCAGCGCACGACCCCCATGTAGTTCGTATCCATCATTTGCTCAAAGTTTTCCACAGGCATGCTCATAAAATACTCGAATTGGCCGTAACCGGCATTATTCAACAATATATCTATTTTTCCGTATTTCGCAATGACAGCCTCCACCGTTTGCTTTACTTGTTCGTTATCCGTCACATCCATCTGATAGAACGAGCTTTTCCCCTTTATTGCAGCGGAAATCTCCTTCAGCTTCTCGATGTTGCGCCCGGTCAGCACAGGGATCGCACCTCGTTCAGCCATCCTTATTGCCGTTAACGCTCCGATTCCGCTTGATGCTCCGGAGATGAAAACCACTTTGCCATTTAACATCCAACATCACCCATTTACAAGTTTACTTGATTGGTATTACAGACGCAAAAAAAGCTCCCTAAGGAGCCATTTCTGTGCTAAGATGCGATTAAAACTTGGATGTCGAGTTCTCCGATGCCTTCCATAATGAGCGGGACCGTCAACGCCTTTTGTGTGGAAAAGCCTG
>DATJKM010000220.1:0-5256 GCA_035491515.1 Candidatus Udaeobacter sp.
ATTTCATCTTGTAAGTCTCCTTTATCTTTCTATAAACCATTCGATGCATGGCCCCTTATCGGAAGTCACGGAAGCCATACATCGAATAGTCACGGTGAAGTACGGATTAGTTTTTTAAGCGGGCATTCCAAATTTTCTGAACTTCGTCAATAGCTTGATCTTTCGTTATTTGACCGCCGACGTATGCCTGCAGCGGCTTCGCAAACTCTTGGTTCGCTCCGGACGGCCATAGCGTGTGTGCCCAAGGAAGCGTTTGGTTTTTCTCTAAGTAGGCGCTCAGATCGTTGGCCAAAGGTCCGAGCTCCGGCGTCGTCTTCAGATCGGTGAAAGCAGGAATCAGCTTAAAGGAATCGACCAAATACTTTTGGCCGTTTTCATGCAGCCAAGTCAGAAATTTTTTCGTTTCGTCCACATGCTTGGAATTTTTGTTAAGGACATAATAGCCGGGAACGCCGACCGGCATTTTCGTTTCAGCAGCGTTATCGTTCAGCGGAATCGCGAACATGCCTATTTGGATGTCCGGGTTGATTTTCATGATGGAATCAATGGTCCATACGCCCTGCTGCATCATAGCCGTTTTGCCGGACGAGAAATCGGATACCTGGTTGTCATAGCTGACACCGACGGATTCCGCGCCTTTGCCGTATTTGACGGTTAAGTCGAGCACATCGAAGAACCCGTTCATGTTGGCGATATCTTTGACTTTCAGCCCGCCTTTATTGATATTTTCGATGGAAGCTGTCGGATCTGTCTCTGTGGCAAACGGAAGATTAAACAGATGCTGTCCGAGTATCCACCATTCTTTATAGCCCTCCGCGTACGACGGGATGCCGGCCGCCTTCAGTTTTTCGTTCAGCTGCTTAAGCTCTGTCAGCGTTGTCGGCACCTTGTCGATACCCGCTTTAGCAAACAGTTCCTTGTTGTAAATGAAGCCGTAACCTTCGAAAGCAATCGGGAAGCCGAGTTTTTTGCCGTCAACCGTCATACCCGCCACTGCGGAAGGGGATACCTTGCTCATCCAAGGTTCGTTAGACAAATCGACAAGCTTGTCGGACCAATCCGTAATGTCGGTGAATGCCTTGGTCATAAAGATATCGGGTTCATCACCGGAAGCAAAGCGGGTTTTGAGAATCGTTTCGTAATCCCCTGTCACTTGCGACTCAATGACGACATTCGGATTTTCCTTCATGTAGTCGTCGGCCATCGCTTTTACTTTATCGGTGATTTCCGCTTTGAACTGCAGCAGCTTAAGGGTCACTTTTTCCCCTGAGCCTGAACTGGCCGTGCTGTCCGGAGAAGCGGCGTTGTTTTTCGGAGCATCCCCTCCGCCTGCGCAGCCCGCTAAGGAAATCATAAGCAATGCCATGGTGCAGACCGTAGAAATCAACTTTTTCATTCGTATTTATCCCCCTTGAATTAGAATGAAGCTTGTTTACACTCCGATTGTATCTTTTCTGCATGCGCAGGGGCAGGGAATATATTCGCCCAAAAAAGGAATCTATGAATCTCGGTGCTGCTTCCGGAACTGAAGAGGGGAGACGCCCTGCAGTTTCTTGAACACTTTACCGAAGTAATTCTCGTCGTCGTAGCCGAGGGAATTGGCGATTTCCGAAACCGGCTTGTCTGTAAATTGGAGCAAAGACCTGGCCTTATCCATCCGAAGCTCGGTTAAAGCAGTCATCACGGTCGTATTGTACAGCTCCTTGAATTTCTTAGCGATATACTGCGGACTGAAATGAAATCGTTCCGACAGAACCGACAGCGACAGATCCTCATGAAAATGCCGTTCAATATACTCCCGGATCGCCTCCACGCCGCGGTTGCCCATGCCGCCCTGACCTTGTTCCTCCATGAGGGTCCACCAATGCTGGATGAACGTCCTCTCCCATTCGTTCAAATTGCTGATCCACAGCGGCATCAGAAGATCCGCTGCCACCTTGCTTGAATGCATCAGCCGGCTGGCCCGCTCCAATAGGAGATTGGCTTCAATCGTGCAGGCCTGCAGATCCTTCAGCCGCAGCGTTCCTCTCTGCCGGAGCCTTTGAACGAAAGAGCGAATAATTTCGGCTGCATAAGCCTTGTTGCCGGTATCAAGCGTGGTTTGCAGCAGAAACTGTTGATCCATCAGCCGCGGGGGCTCACCCGGGGCGATTTCCGCTCTAGCGGAATCTTCACCAATATCGGACTTTAATAAGGCGGACCGGGCTTCACCAATCGCGCCCAGAACTCCGGCAGCGTCAGTCTCCGAATCGCTTATGCCTATAAGCGTGTCCAGCCCCAGTATGTCCAGCCATGCTTTCGTTACCTTATCCATGCAGCGCCGGTGCTCCAAAGCGGACTGGTAACTGCCGGTCAAGTCCGTCAGCTGAATCCACTGGTAGTCATCGAGCCTGCATAAGTAATGGGCGCCGTACGCCCTAAGCGTTTCGTGGGCAATATTGTTGATCGCAAAAACAAAGAGCTCCCTATCGCCCTTAAATCGCCTGTCCACAAGATCCATGCGGTTGCACGGCAGTATGAGCGCCACTCTAAGCCGTTCAGAGGAAAGGCCCACTTTGTACAGCAGTCCCCGTACCCCCTCATGAAAGGCGGATTCCCCTTTTAAATAGGCGGCCAGCTTCTGCTCATCGACCAAGGCGTCGGCCCGCTTGATCTTGAAGCCGGTTTCCCGCTCTTCCAGCAGACTTATTTCCCGGTGTTTCCAAGCCGCTACGGCTTGTTCGAGAACTTGCTCCAGATCTCTCTTGGAAAAAGGCTTGAGCAAATAATCGAGTCCATTCGCCCGAATTGCAGCACGCGTATACTGATAATCATCATGCCCGCTGACTACTATGACTTGTGTATCGAAGCATTCCTCCCGCAGTTGACGCAAAAGCTCCGTACCGTCCATGCCCGGCATACACATGTCGCAAAACATTATGGCAGGCTTATGAAGCCGCAGTAACTCAAGCGCCTGCCGGCCATCCTCCGCCTGCAGCTGTTCGGAAATTCCTAATCTTTCCCAATCGACGGCTAGGTCAATACCTTCCCGCACATGTTCTTCATCATCCACGATCAATACTTTCAAGGCCGTTCCTCTCCTTCGCTGCCAAATTCAACCGGAAAACGAAGCGTAATTACGGTTGCTTCATAAGGGATGCTGCTCATGTCCCATTCGAAATCCGCTCCGTAAGACAAATGCAATCGGTACAGCACGTTGAGGAGCCCGATACCGCCTTCATCCGGTCCTTGTAATTGACGCTTCTCGTAGCTCATTCTGATTCGTTCCAGCACTTCAGGTTCGATTCCTTTCCCGGTATCCATAACCCGAATCACGAGACCAAGGCCAAGCTCAATGCCGATATGAAGCGTTCCTGTTCCCTTTCCCCTCTCAATGCCGTGAATAATGCTGTTTTCCACCAATGGCTGCAGGATCATCTTCGGAACACTGATGGACAGCGCCTCGTTCGGGCAGGAAAGCGTGTAAGAGAGCTTATTTCTAAACCTGCCCGTTTGCAGGGACAAATAGTGCTCGATATGCTCGATTTCCTTTTGCAGACGTACGGTTTCCGACTTCAAATCCATGCTGTATCTCATAATTGCGCCGAGCTCGGCGATCTTATCGCTGATTTCGTCGGCACGGTGGCGAAGGGCCATCGTGCCGATCGATTGTAAAGCATTATATAGAAAATGCGGGTTAATTTGCGCCTGCAGCATTTTGAGCCTAGCGGTCGTAAGCTCCAATCTGCTGCGGTATTCGTTGTTAATCAAGTCGTCCAGCCTGCCGACCATCGTTTGGAAACGCTGTTCCAGCACGCCGATCTCATCCGTACGCCCGGAAGTTTCCCTAACGCGAAAATTTCCCGATTCCAATTGCACAATGTTGCGAAGCAGCCTCTTGATTGGAACAATCGTGCGATAAGACAAGATAGAAGCAAAAACGATTATAAAAAAGAGAGAAATGAGTTGAAGAACCAGCGTAAAGTTCAAGGTTCTCTCGGCCGCCTCATTAATGACTTCAGCAGGTACGAATTTAACAAGGGACAACGGTAAATCCTGATACCGGTCCTGAACGTATACGAACACTCCTTTTCGTCCGTCCAGTTTTCCCTTTACATATCCGCGCGCACCCCAATGCTCCGGCTGCGAATGAGGTCCGTTAAATTCCATGGCCGGTTCGCGGACGGTTGCATTAAGCAGCTTGAATTGCTTTTGAATATGAAGAAATACCGCTTCTCCCCTTTGGGCATCGGACAATGGACGAATGATGCTGGAGATTTCCGTTTGTCCTACATAAAGGGAAACGAGCCCGAGCACGTCAGGCCTCGGGTAATCGACGATCGGTTTATGGAAAGCCAGAACCCGCTCCTCGCCAAGCATCATCACTTCATACACCCGGGTTACATCCCAATTCTCTCCCTCTTTCTTCGGAATTTCCGAAGGCGACAGCTGAAGGGACAGCTCGAGCAGATCAGAATGCGAGTTCATATAAGTCTGTCCGCTTGCCGCGCTGACGTAACGTACCGCTTTTAATTCGGAATAGCTATTGTGTAAGATTGAAATTTTATCGGTAATGTAAAGCATTTGGAAGGGGGCCGTTTCCTTAGACCGCAAATAATTCATTAGCGTTTGATCATTATAGAACGTAACCGACAATTGGGTAAGGTTAAGCAGGTAACGCTTCACATTGTCCATGCCGATATCCAGCGTATTCTGGTTGAGCGCGATAACCTGCTCTTCTACCGAATCCGATGTGGCCTTATACGAGATCAGATTGGACAGTGTGAATGGCACCACCACAGCAATAAGCATGCCGACAAGCAATTTGAAAAATAAGCTTTTTTTATATACCATACGGATTCCGTTCCTTAGCAAGTGATGTGTTAATTGTATTACAGATGAGAAATAAACGTATTGCCGCATATTTCGTTTACTTCAAAATTAAACGTTCCAGCCCGTTCATATAAGGCTGAAGTGCTTTCGGTATCCGAATCGAGCCATCCTCTTCCTGATGGTTTTCGATGAGCGGAATGAGAATGCGCGGGCTTGCCACTGCCGTGTTGTTGAGCGTGTGACAGAACCTTAACGCGCCATCCTCGGCACGGTAACGTATATTCGAGCGGCGCGCTTGAAAATCATGCAGGTTCGACGACGAATGCGTCTCTCCATAAGCCTCGCGGCTCGGCATCCATGTCTCGATATCGTATTGCTTATACGTTTTTTGCGACATATCGCCGGTGCACACCGCCATGACCCGGTAAGGCAGCTCCAGGCACT
>DATJKM010000221.1:0-7186 GCA_035491515.1 Candidatus Udaeobacter sp.
ATGGGTCGCAAGCGCTACGGTCACCATTACAGCAGCAGTGATTACAATAACGGGCACTATCGTCCGCATAACCGCCCCTATCAAGGTCACGGCTATTACAAGAAGAAATACAGCAGCTATTCCAGCTAAAAAAAATCGCGGAAAATGTCGAATTTGTTAGAAAAGTGTAAATAAAGTAAACAAAATCCTGACGACAGTTTCATAAGAGGCTAAAATGTTTACGTTAGAATGGAGGAAATCGATCGGAGGTGTAATAGGAAATGATGAAAATCGTTACCTTCAAAAGTCGTTCCGTACCAGTATACTACCCTAACGAACTATCGGCATCCATAGAACAGCTTAATCATAAATTGTACGAATTGGAATTGGATTTTGATTTCCGCAAAAAATGGAGAAGAATTAAATCCGTTGAAATGGTGCGCGATGTGGCTATTTTCCAGTATAATGACGGCACAAAGCTCTATCTTGAAGTATGTTAAATAACCATACTAAAAAGACCTGACGGCACATCCCTAATGTGACCCGTCAGGTCTTTTATATTTCGCTGCCGCTGCCTTATACGTCAAATGAGGTCCCATTGGCCTATTTCTCCGAACAACACGATCGGCAAAACAAGGATAGGCCAAACCTGATAGGCAAAAAGAACCACTCCGCTCCAGCGAATGGTTCTAAGTATATAAAATTTGAAATCGTAATGCGTTCAACCATTGCTCACACTTGTATGCTGGGCCACATACTTGTAACCAAAGCCCCAAACCGTTCGGATTAGCCTTGGTTCCTTAGGGTTCTGTTCAATCTTTTTGCGAAGATTAACAATATGTACATCGATGGCACGGTCTGTCACGAAGGAGTCAAAGCCGCGAATCGTATTTATAAGTTCTTCCCTGCTGAACACCTTGCCCGGATAAGCTAGAAATAGCTTCATAAGCTCATACTCCGAGAACGTTGTATCCACCAGCTGGCCGCGAACAAGCAATAAGCGTCTCTCGAAATCAAGTTGGATCGGTTCACGATCGTCCATCAATTCTACCTCTGCAGCAACCTGCTGCATCGTTTCGGCCTGAATCGTATTTGAACGTCTAATTAACGCTTCTACCCGGGCTGACATTTCATGCATGCTAAATGGCTTGCACATGTAATCGTCCGCTCCGGCTTTCAAAGCCTGAACCCGTTCAGATACTTCACTCTTCATAGATAGAATCATGATCGGTACGTTTGAGCGCTTCCTTATGAGCGCACATACTTCCATGCCGTCCAAATCGGGCAAGATCAGATCCAGCAGCACCAGATCAGGAACAAACTCTGACGCGAGCCTCAATCCTTCGTCCGCCCTGTAAGCTTGCATGACGGAGTAGCCTTCTTCTGATAAATACATAGACAGCATATCACTCATCATGACGTCATCTTCAATAACTAAAACCTTATACATTTTTGTCACCCTTTTGGAGGATTGAAGATTTCTGTCGAATATACATTGTATCTCTACTATACAATACCGCCATTAAAGGGACAACAATTTGTTAGTAATTTGTTAGGTTTTATTATCCAATATATCCTTCGCATTTCGAAGCCCTGCCAACAGCTGCTTCAGCGTCGTCTCTACTTGAACAATGGCCGTTTGCAGCTCCTCTTTATCCAGCTGCGGCTGCTTAACGATACGTTCTACCTCACATACGGCCTCCAGCAATTCATAGGCTGACAAATAGCCGGCTGCCCCCTTTAAAGTGTGAGCCATTCGTTTGACAATTGTTAGCTCCGATTGCTTGACCATCATGCGGAGCTGATCGGCAAAGGAATCATAATCGAGCACAAATTGCTCTATCATATGCTGCAAAATCGGCAGCTTCCCATTAACTCTCGCAAGCGCACTCTCCACGTCCATGCCGGCAACGGACGGCAATGGCCTTTCGTTCGCAACATCTGACGCATGGGAACGATTCGGTTCAGCTTGTAGCTCCTGCGCAGAGGCTGGCTTCGTTATAAGCTTGTTGCCCTGCTTCAGCCAATATGAGATGACCGTATGCAGCCGCTCGGAAGAGATAGGCTTCGTCACCACATCGTTCATGCCCAGCTTCAAATAACGTTCGTGATCGTTGCGAAGCACGTTTGCGGTTACCGCAATAATGGGAATATGATCGTATTTCGACTCGCTGCGGATAATGCGAACCGCTTCCGAGCCATCCATAACCGGCATATGAATATCCATCAATATTAAATCCCAGTGCTCTTCCACAACCTTTTGAAGAACCTCTTCGCCGTTCTCCGCCAATCCTACCTCGTAGCCCTGCTCCTTCAAAATCTCTATCGCGACCAATTGGTTGATCTTATTGTCCTCTGCTAACAAAATACGCGTATTTGCGCCGTTCTTCTGCACCTCAGGAGCGGGTGCAGCGCTTTCCTGCTCATTAACTTCGGAGCTCTTCCGTTCAAGGACGCTTTCAATCGCGCGCAGCATGTCCCCTCGCATAATCGGCTTGATCAGCAGCGTGACCGGCCTTTGCTCCGCGGTCAGCTGCATCATTTCATCACGGCCATAGGAGGTCGTCATGGCGATGGTTTTGACGCCGGCCGCTTCCGCATCGCAATGGAACTCCAGCCAGGTTTCGGCGCCGTACATATCCGGCATTTCCATATCCAAAACGATGAGCTTCGGCAATGCGCCCGCTCCAATGCGGCGCAGGCGGTCCCGGGCCATTTTCCAAGAGTGGAAAGGTATTGGCGTTAAACCAAAGGATTCTATCGTGTCGCTCCAATGGTCCCGCATCTCATCGTCATCCTCTACGATCCATACAGGCTGCTCGGTCAGCTCCGGACGAACCTGCCTGTGCAGCTCCGTATATTTATGAATTACGGTGAACGGCAGCGTGAAGTAAAACTGACTGCCCACGTACGCTTCGCTGGACACCTCCAGCTTGCCGCCCATCAGCTCGACCAAAGATTTCGAAATGACTAGACCAAGACCGGTGCCTCCAAACTTCCGTGTCGTTGAGCCGTCCGCCTGCGTAAATGGCTTAAATAGCTTCTCCACCTGCTCCGCCTTCATGCCGATGCCCGTATCCGCGATGATGAAGCGTATTTTCACCCCTTTATCCGATTCCTCCACAAGCTCCAGCTGCAGCCTCACTCGTCCTCTATTCGTAAATTTGATCGCATTCATACACAAGTTGAGGAGCACCTGCTCAAGGCGCAGCGCATCTCCAATGATCGTCTGCGGCAAATGCTCAGGCGTATCGATAATAAACTCAAACTGTTCCTTACCGCCCATAAATACGCTTAGCTGGTCGGATATGCGGTGCATGAGCTCCTCCGGCTGGAACGGCAGACGTTCGATGTCGACCTTGCCCGCTTCGATTTTGGAGAAGTCCAAAATATCATTGATGATTCGCAGCAGCGTCTCCGAGGACGTATTCATCTTGTCCATGTAATCCTTTTGCGAAGCAGAGAGCCCCGTTTTGCGCATTAATTGCGTCAAGCCGATAATGCCGTTGAGCGGGGTCCGAATCTCATGGCTCATGAGCGCAAGGAAGCGGCTCTTTGCCTGATTTGCCTCATCCGCTTCGAGCGTGGCGCGCACGAGCTCCTCCTGCACCATTTTTTGCTCGGAAATATCGCGGGCGATACAGGAGAAGAACAGTTCTCCCGTGTCCTCGTTCTTATGCGCAACAACGACCATCGACACATGCAGCGCCTCGCCGTTGCTCTTAAGCAATTGTGCCCCGCTTTCCCAAAAGCCGAACTGTTTGGCTTGCTCTGCGCCCTTCACAAGCTCTGAATATACTTCCGGATGGGTATGCTGCTCGACCGTATATTCGCCATCCACAGCATCTTGCAAGCCAAGCATCTCTCTGCCGGCTCTATTCATATAAACGACCTTGCCGCCCGCGCTAACCGAAGCGATTAAATCCTTGGCCGATTCCACAATGTCGAGCAAGCGATTGCGCGCCTTCTCCATGTGCTTGCGGTCGGAAATATCGAACACCATACCGACGACGCCAGAGAACCGCCCATTGCGGTCACGCAGGCCGTTCGAGCTATGCAGCGTCGGAATCCGCGTGCCGTCTTTATGGATAAAGGTCCACTCCCGTTCATAGGAGAAGTTCTCGCCGCGAAGCTCCTTGAATACCTCTAAACCCGGCTTAACCTCCCTGCCGAGCTGGATGCTCAGGTTTTCCGCTTCCAAGCGGATTTCATCCAAATCCATGAACAAGAGCGGCGTAGCAACACCAGCCAGCTCCTCGCTCTTGTAGCCCAGCATTTCTTCTGCCGTTCTGTTCAAATAAGAAACCTTATATTGATCGTCAAGAACGATAAACCCATACTGGTTTTGGTTAATAATTGCCTCAAGCCGATCGAACATTTCTTGCAGATGCTCCATCATCCCGTTGACGGAGTGGCCAAGCTGTCCGATCTCATCATACGGCAGCGCCTCAAGATGCTCTGCCTCGAAGCGTCCAGCCGCAGCCTGCTCTGTAACGCCAAGAATACGTTCCAGACGCTTAACGATACGCTCAAAATAGAGAAAGAAAGAGATGACAATGATCGCCTCCGAGACGGCAATCGTCGTAAAGATGCGCCAAAAGACAGGCCTCAGCTTCTCCTGCAGCATCGACACCGGCTCTTGCAGCGCGAAGCGCCACGGCGTATCACTTACCTTCGTGTGGAAGACCGCATAAAGCTTGCCTCCTGTCTTTATTCTTGACATCCCCTCGTACGAGTCCAGCATTTTATTAGATATTGGAAACAGAAAGGAGTGCTTATCAAATAAACCCGCGCTTTCCGTTTCTTCAGATTTAGGGCAAAAAAGGATATCTCCCTCATCGTTAAACAAGCATATGACGGAGTACTCTCCCGCAAATTCGACGAATGGCCGCATGGCAGAAAATTCGATGGACGCATAAACGAGTCCTTTAAATTCATTCGTTGCCCCATAGACAGGCACGACAATAAGCAGCTGCTTGGTGGTAGAGAACGAAGGCGTATACGGGTCAGTAATGACAACCTGCCCCTTAACCGCCTCTTGGAAGAACGGCTCCCCGCTCATATTTATTCGTCCGCCATCGGTTCGCAAGCTTTGTCCATTCTCATCTATGTACCCGATGGCATGATAGATGAAGCCCCCGCGCACGAGCTCAAGCCCAAAATAGTGAAGACGCTCTGCATCCGTACCGAACCGTACAACCTCAGTACGGCTCATCACGACTACCTCCGCCTTGCGGACAGCTATCCACGACGCCAAATCGTTAGCGCGGTTGCTTTGCTTGCTGCTTGTCTTCCCGATTTCCGATTGAACAATCGCTTCCTTTACGACAGAATAGTTGCACACCCCGGCAAATAACAGCGGGACAAACGAAATGAGCACGATTAAAATCAAGCCTTTTGTTCGCAACGACATTTTTTTCAAGCCGCTTTCCCCTTCCGCTCCGCGTTAGCTCTATCTGTCGAACATTGACACTATTATACCTCTTTTATCCAATAGGGCGACAATAAAAAACGCTAGAACACGCATGCCGCAATACCGCGGACAGCTGCTCTAGCGTTCTATTCTAATGGTACCAAATCGTTCACCCTGCAAGGATCATAAAGCTACTCAGCTGCTAGAATCGATTCAATCCGGCTAAGCTCGTCATCGCTGAAATCAAGACGGTTCAAAGCTGCGACATTGTCGTCGATTTGCTCTACGCGGCTTGCGCCGATTAATGCCGAGGTTACTCTTCCGCCTCTCAATACCCATGCAAGAGACATTTGGGCGAGCGATTGTCCGCGTCCCTGAGCAATCTCATTCAGCTCCCTGACTTTGTTCAGCTTGCTGTCCGTAATTTGATCGGCCTTGAGAAACACGCTTGGACCTCCGGCGCGCGAATCGGCAGGAACGCCGTTCAAATAACGGTTAGTCAGCACGCCTCCGGCAAGCGGAGAAAATACGATGGAGCCAATGCCTTCCTGTTCCAGCACGTCCTGCAGGCCATTCTCGATCCACCGGTTGAACATCGAATAGGATGGCTGATGAATCAGGAACGGCGTGCCAAGCTCCTTCAGGATCGCTGCAGCACGAGCCGTTTGCTCCGCGCTATAGTTCGAGACGCCGACATAGAGCGCCTTTCCTTGGCGGACGACATGATCAAGCGCGGCCATCGTCTCCTCAAGCGGCGTATCCGGATCCGGACGATGGTGATAAAAAATATCGACATAGTCCAGGTTCATCCGCTTCAGGCTCTGATCCAGACTGGAAATCAAATATTTGCGCGAGCCCCATTCGCCATAGGGACCTTCCCACATATAGTAGCCCGCTTTCGTCGAAATGATAAGCTCGTCGCGGTATGCGGCGAAATCCTGCTTAAGGATTTGCCCGAACATTTCTTCTGCCGAACCCGGAGGCGGTCCGTAGTTATTGGCAAGGTCGAAATGGGTAATCCCCAAATCAAATGCTCGGCGCACCATAGCCCGCCCATTCTCAAGACGGTCGACGCCGCCGAAATTATGCCATAGCCCAAGGGAAATAGCGGGCAGTTTCAAGCCGCTGCGCCCGACGCGATTATACTTCATGCTCTCATACCGATTGTTAGCCGCCAAATAAGTCATGTTCGATATCCCCCAACCCGTTATTTGAAACGCTTATTGCCCGATTCAATTATGATGAACACAAGGCTCCCCCGTCTATTGTACAACTGTAGATTGGCAATTGGAAATGATGCTATCTTGCGAGCTTTCTTTCCAGCTTGAACTGCGGACTGTGCCGCAATGTTTCCTCGAAAAAGCCCGGCTGCTCCGAAACGAGCCGCTCCCATGCCTGCACGCAAAGCGGATCGAAATGCCGCCCGCTCTCCTTTACGATGATTTCCATAGCCGCCTCATGCGACATCGCCTTTCGATAGGAACGCGAAGAGGTTAAGGCATCATACACATCCGCAACAGCGGTCACCCGCGCGAGGAGCGGTATCTGCTCTCCCGATAGCTGATCGGGATAACCGCTGCCGTCCCATTTCTCATGATGCGAGCGTATAACGGAAAGCTCCTCCGGCATAAAACCTAACCGTTTGCATAGGTCATAGCCCGATACGGGATGCATTTCAATAACTACCCGCTCTTCGGGCGTAAGTTTTCCGGGCTTATTCAGAATCGTATCCGGAATGCGCAGTTTGCCGACGTCATGAACAAGCCCGCCTTGCGCAATGGCTCTCAGGTCGGC
>DATJKM010000222.1:0-13906 GCA_035491515.1 Candidatus Udaeobacter sp.
GCAGGCAATCCGCCTGATATTATGGCGATCGACGCACCGAATCTAGCATCCTACGCAGAAGCCGGCGCGCTGCTGCCGCTCACTGGTAACTTCAAGAGAAACGGATATATCGAGGATATTCCGCAAACGACGATCGACGGCTACACGTACCGGCAAAATATTTATTTGGCGCCCTTGACGGAGTCATCGATTGCGATGTTTTATAATAAAAAAATGTTTGAGGCTGCCGGTCTCCCTCTGCCCTCACGCAATCCGGACGAAGCCTGGACATGGGAGCAAGTGCTTGAGGCAGCGAAAAAAATCAACGATCCGGCTAATGGCATTTATGGCATTGATCCGGCGCAAGGCTTTCAAAACGCGGGAGCGACCGCTTATTTCAAATATCCGATCATCTGGCAATTCGGCGGGGAAGTGATGAATCCGGAAGGGACTACGGCGAAGGGCTATCTGGACTCGCCCGAAACGAAGCGGGCTCTGACGTTTTATGCCGAGCTGTTCACGAAATATAAAGTCGCTTCGTTCGAATATCCTGTTGATGCTTTTCCTAACGGCAGGCTGGGCATTACGATTGACGGCACATGGTCTCTTTCTCATATAGAGGAGAACTTTCCGGACTTTAAGCTGGGCGAAGACTTTGATGTTGCTCCTCTGCCAAAGGGAAGCAGACAAGCTGTTGCTAATGGCAGCTGGGGACTGGGCATATCGACGAAGAGCAGGCATCCGGAAGAAGCCTGGATGTTCGTCAATTGGATGACCAGTTATGAGGGCATGAAAATGTATACGAGCATTACGCGGGATATTCCGGCAAGGTATTCGGTCGCTAAGGAATTGACGGAGCTGAATGAATATCCGAAAAATATTTTTGTCATCCAAAACCAGAAGTACGGCAGACCTCGTCCCATTACGCCGGTGTTTCCGCAAGTATCGGAGGCCGTCAAAAAATTGTTCGAGGAAGTGACGCTGGAGAAGCGGAACTTGGATGAAGCGGTTCAGGCTGCGATCAGCACGATCGATAAGGCGTATGCTGATTCACAAGCCATTTCGAAATGACGATGATGAATGGAGAGGATGCTGCCCATGTTTTTCTCGCTAAGAAGCCGGCTGATGGCGGCTTTCTCTTTGCTGCTTATCGTCCCGTTCATTACGCTCGTGCTCGTACTCAGCCAAGAGTCGTCCAAGCTTATTCGGCAATCGATTGAAACGTCGACGTCACAGACGATCGAGCAATTTGCCTCACATGTCAATACGTCTATGACGCAGGTTGAAGAAATCGGCAATCAAGTGATGAGCAACCGCGTGACGCAGGAATGGATCACGGCTCAAATGAGCCGGGAAAGCTCGGTAGAGGAGCGTCTTCTCGCCAAGCAAAAGATGCTCGAATATGTATCGTCGTATTCGATAAACAATTCCAGCGGTATCTCCATCGGGGTCTTCTCTGACTTCGGAGGCGGTGTATGGACGCAGGACCGCACGTATTTGGAGCAGGATTGGTATGCGCGGTTTATCGAAGAGGATAAGCGCTGGACAAAGGCGCATTCGGATCCCGACCAAGCGGATACGATTATGAAAGCCAGATTGGTTAACAGTTATATGCTCCCCTTGGTACAATTGCAATCGTTTACAAAATCAGGGTTTGTGAAAATCAATTACCCGACCTCCGTGCTGAAGGATGCTATCGAAAAAATCCGTTTTGGTGAAACCGGACGGGCCTACCTGCTGACCTCGGACGGCAGCAGCGTGCTTAACCAGCAGCTGCCGGAGGAAAGCTTATCGATATTGTCGGCAGGCCTTGCAGAAATTAAAGCGGCGCAGAGCAATGCGACAAGCGGCGTCTTTCCGATTAAGAGAGAAGATGACAGCTATTTATTGTTTTATCGTTATTTTGAAGAGCAGGACTGGTATGTAATCGGAGAGGTTCCCGAGAAGGAGCTGTTCGTAAAGATCGATCAAATCCGCCGGACGATGTTGTTTATTAGCCTAATATTGCTTATGCTTATTATTCTTGTCGCATTCTGGCTCTCCTACGGCATTACAAGGCCGCTTACGTCGATGGCCAGAGCGATGAAGCATGTTGAGCGGGGAGAATTTGCACAGGCCTTCAGCATGATGCCGTCCGTTCGAACCGGTCATACCGAGGTCGGCTACGTGACGAGGGTATTCGAAAATATGACGACACGGCTGCGCTATTTGATAGAGACGGAGTTCGAGACGAATCTGCGCCGCAAAAATGCAGAGTATAAGGCGCTGCTGCTGCAAATTAATCCGCATTTTTTTAACAACACGTTAGAAATTATAAGCGGACTAGCTGCAATGAAAAAAAATGACGTATTGATGGACGCGACGGAGGCGCTTGGACAAATGATGCGATACTCGCTTAATTTAAATAGTGATTTGGTTAAGGTGAAGGAAGAGATGAACTATATCCGCGATTATTTGTTCATCCTGCAGCTGCGTTACGAGGAACGGCTGCATGTCGAGATTGAAGAGGATATGGCGTCCAGTCAACTGTTGATTGCGAAATTTATATTACAGCCTATTGTAGAGAATGCTGTTAAATACAGTTTGGAGGAGAGCGGCGTTGCGAAAATTTCGCTCCAAGTAAGAACGGAGCAGGACCGTCTTCACATTAGCGTGGCAGACAACGGGATAGGCATGGATGCTGCTTTAATCGCGCATTTAATGGGAGAGCTGAGCAATACGGATTCGGTCGATATTTTGAACAGCGGCGGGGACAGCATCGGTCTGCGAAATGTGCTGTCGCGCTGCCGTCTTTATTACGGGGAACAGCTTAAGGTTAGCATTGAATCGAGGCGATGTGAGGGGACTGAAATTCGGATTAGCATTCCCGCGGTTAAGGGGTGAGAGACGTGTACAGCATTATTATAGTCGATGATGAAGCGGGTGTACGGAACAGCATAAAGGCGAAAATTGATTGGAACGCCGCAGGCTTTCAAATCGAGGCTGAAGCGTCGAACGGCGAGGAAGCGCTGGCGCTTCTGCAGGAGCGCCCTCTTCCAGACGTGCTGATCACCGATATCCGCATGCCGCAGATGGATGGCATCGGGCTGATTACGGCTTGCAAGCGGTTGTATCCGTCGCTCAAACTCGTCGTATTGTCCGGTTATTCCGATTACGCTTATATGCAGGCAGCCATTCAGGCCGGCGTTAAGGATTATTTGCTGAAGCCGGTTGGCCGCAAGGAGCTGTCCGATCTGCTAGCGAAGCTGTCAGCAGAAATTGCTTTAGAGCAGACCGGCGAACAGATGCAGAGGGCTGAGCAGCTGCAAAGGGAGCAGCAGCTGCTTTCCCTGCAGGAGCAAATGCTGCTAAGGCTGGTCAAGGAAGAATTCTACAGCCTCTTGATTATTAAGGAGAGACTGGAGCAGCTGCATTTGTCGGCACTTATTGATGAGCAGCTTCAAGCACGGTTCATCGCGGTCGAAATGAGAGTGCCGTCCGGCAGGCTTGGCGACGAACGTGAACATATCGATCTGCTGCATATGGCTTTCCAGATGCTGTGCCGGGAGACGGCAAGCGGATATTCGGGCATTCATCCTTTCTATGATGCCAGCCATCCTTCGATGATGCATTTTTTAGTGGAAAAAGCGGAAGCGGGCGAAGGGGCCGATTGTACGGAACGGTTTATACGCCAAATTAAACAAAATATACAAAAGTATTTGAGGCTCGACTCCGTTATCGGAGTGGGTGAAAAGGTTAACGGCGTACGTCAATTCAAGAACGGCTATTCGTCCAGCATGCTCTCGTGGAGCCGCAGCACGATTCACGGAACGAATGGAGCGGGCGATCCTCAGGTACAGGATTTGATAGCGGCTTTCTCGCCGGAAATAGAGAGGCAGCTTGTCGTATCCGTGGAGAACGGCGACTATAAGTCATATTCGGCACTGATTGAGCGCATTATTCCGCGCGGGATCGATTATCCGATGTTTACTTTCACCTTTATCGCCTCGCGCATCCTGCTCCTTTTTCATTCTATCGCCAAAAAGTATGAAGCGGGGGAAGCGGTGCTGCAGAAGCGGCTTTGGGATTGTCAAATGACGATCGGCGACTTTCATTCGCGGGAGCAGGTACTCGGGCAGCTGGAGGAGCTTGCGCGTCTAGTCATGAAGGAAGCGCTGAAAACGCGGAGCTCAAGCGGTCAATCTATCGTGAAGGCCGTTCAAAAATATGTGGACGATAATTTTGCCTATGAGCTGACGTTGACCTCGCTTGCAGGGATGTTCCACCTTAACGAGACGTATTTGTCAGGCCTGTTCAAGCAGCATGCAGGCGTGACGTTCAGCGAGTACGTTACGAGCTTGCGGATGAACAAGGCGGGCGAGCTGCTCGCGCAAAGCGAGCTTAAGCTGACGGATATCGCGATGCTCGTCGGCATATCCAGTTCCAGCTATTTCAGTACCTCTTTCAAAAAATATTATGGAATGAGTCCTAAGGAATACCGGGAACGGCATAACGGGAATGCATGAAACTGAGCGGCGGGAATGGGAGCTTGGGCTGCAGCAGTCCAAAGCGGACGGCAAAAAGAAAATGAAAAAAGAATGAGCATCTATATAAGTTGAACGAAAGAATTTCGTCCTTAATGGTCCTGTCATCGCGTGTTATTCCAATCAGCTTGATAGCTATATTGTATCTGAGCAGGATAGAAGACCTTTTTGAGTGAAACGAGGTCTTTATGTTGTATTTCGTACAAGTTAGAGGCTCATATATCAGCCTGTAGCCGAAATTAGCAGCTTTTTATTGCAATTGTGCAGGATAGAGCAACATTTGGCGCTAATAAGGGGAAAATTATTGCAAAAGTGCAGGATAGAGATTTATTTGTTATATGATCGAAGCAGCTCCAAGCAAGTACCGCATTTATCATTTGCAACTTAATGAGAAAGAGTAGATCCCGCGCTCTACGCAACTCAAACACATTCAATCGCAATAAAGGGAGGCTGCTCCTTTATTGCGATTCAGTGTAAAGTCAATCTTTTGTGCAACTTATATAGTATAATCATAGCAATTAGTTATTTTTAGCATAAGTTGGTGCTCATCATGACATTGCTGCTGGATATGAAGACGGTTTTAATCTTAATAAGGGCGGTTTCATTGGTGGGATAATATAGTCATAATCTTAACTGGAAGCCTATAAGGACTGTCCCAAAAGTCATCGAGGAGGATGACGGAGGGATAGTCCTTTTTTTCTAAATATGTCAAATGAATGCGATTTTTCAAAAAAGATGACCCAAAATCCAGGGTCATCTTTTTTTATGTCTCCTTCATTGTGAAATCCTCACCTCGATCAATAGTCCCAAAAACTTTGAAAGTCCGGACCCGAGCATTGTGAAATTAGTGCTCATTTCTTTTTGATATATTGATCATGCAGCAGCAATTCAAAGTGCTTTCTCCCCGTTCCAACAGGGCGGGAGAGCGGAAAAAACGAATTCGGGGGTTGGCCGTGAATAAAAATTGGATCTTTTACACCGTGATGTTTTCGCTTCTCATAGTAACGATAGGCGCGGCAGCTGTATTCTCCTACTCCGAGGAAGAAACCGCCGATGCGGTAGCATACAAGCTGACGGATGCAAAGCGTCCGACAGAAGGCATCCTGCTGGATGCCGGCAGCCTGAACGCCCCGCATACGAGCGC
The DNA here is from genome assembly GCA_035491515.1 of Candidatus Udaeobacter sp. Lineage (GTDB taxonomy): Bacteria > Bacillota > Bacilli > Paenibacillales > Paenibacillaceae > Pristimantibacillus. The sequence continues at coordinate 5,647 of DATJKM010000222.1, forward strand.
GAGCATTGTTCCAGAGTGGAAAGGAAGACAGCGCATCGCGCAGTGGAAGGAAGGCGATACGCTCGAATGGACGGTTAACGCAGCGGAAGAGGGCGATTATGAACTTTCCCTTGGCTACTATCCGCTAAAAGGGAACGGACAGCCGATTGAGTTCATGCTTTATGTAGATGGTGAAGCGATCTCTGATCCATATGCGCCGTTTGAACTTAACCGATTGTTCTACGATGAGCCGGGCGCGCTCAGGAAAAGCGGCGGAAACGAGCTGCGGCCCAAGCAGCTTGAAGGTGAAGTCTGGCTTAACACGAAAGTGGCTGCTGCAGGAGAGATGGAGGATGGACCTTTGCGCCTCTCACTGAAAAAGGGCGAGCATGTCATCAGGCTTGAAAGTGTGAGAGAGAGTGCAGCCGTCGATTATCTCCAGCTGACAAAGGTGGCGAATGCGCGCGATTATGCGGGTTATGAAGCTTCGCAGAATGCCGGCGCCGCTGCTGAAAACAGCAAAGCGTTCATTACGGTTCAAGCGGAGCACGCTTATGCCAAGTCGGCTTCAGGCTTGTTCCCGACGACCGACAGAACGTCGCCGTTAACGACGCCGTATAGTCCGACGCTGCTCCGAATCAATACGATCGGCGGCAGCAACTGGGACAGCCCAGGCCAGTGGATCAGCTATAAATTCGAGGTGCCGGAGGATGGCTGGTACAAAATCGGCATTCGCTATCATCAGAACGAGGTTAAGGGCTCATTCGTTTCCAGGAAGATCGAGCTGGACGGCAGCGTGCCGTTTAAGGAAATGAACGCTGTCCGTTTTCCTTATGAATTGAAGTGGAACATCATGGAGCTGGGTGAAGAAACGGGGGAGCCTTACCTTTACTACCTCGCGAAGGGCGAGCATGAGCTTAAGCTGGAAGTCACGCTTGGCGATATGGCCGGCGCAGTGAAAAATATTCAGCAAATGGTATACGACCTCAATCAAATTTATCGCAAAATCGTGATGATAACAGGCGTTAAGCCTGACGTCTACCGCGATTACGAAATTGATAAAAGCGTGCCTGGCTTAATCGAGCAGTTCCAGAAGCTTTCCGCTCAAATGAAAGAGGAGGCATCTAGACTCGATGAAATGTCCGGACAAGCGAATGCAGGCTCCAGAACGTTAAAATTGCTTGCTCTTCAGCTTAACGGCTTTATCGATCGGCCGGACCAAATTCCGAAGCGGCTGGAAAATTACAAAACGAATATTACCGCTTTAGCAGATTGGATGCTCAGCGCCATGAAGCAGCCGCTGGAGCTTGATTATTTGTATATTTCCGCTAAGGATAACGAACGGCCGAAGGCGGAAGCGGGGTTTCTTGCGCAAAGCATACATGAGATTCGCGCGTTCGCAGGCTCGTTCCTGCAAAATTACGATTCGATGGAAGGCAGCGAGGAGGCGGAGCGCTCCATTCAAGTCTGGACGGGTCTCGGCCGTGACCAAGCGTTTGTATTAAAGCGGTTAATCGATGAATCCTTCATTCCCGAGACCGGAATCAGCGTCAATCTGAATCTCGTCGGCACCTCCCTTGTAACGGCCGTCATGGCGGGCGAAGGGCCGGACGTCAATCTATTTACGAGCCGCGGCGATACGATGAACTTAGCTGTGCGCGGAGCGCTGACTCCGCTGGATCAGTTCAGCGAATTTGAATCCATGAAGAAGGAATATATGGACTCCGCATTCGTTCCGTACCAGTACAAAGGCAGCACCTTCGCCATTCCGGATGATCAAGAATTTTTTATGCTGTTCTACCGGAAAGATGTGCTGAAGGAGCTTGGCATCGAACCTCCGCAAACATGGGAAGAACTGCTTAAGATCGCTCCCGTGCTGCAAAACAATAATATGCAAATCGGCTTGCCCTACGAGAATCTGGATGCATTCCAGCTGTTGACCAAAGGTATCGGCTCGCTGAATTTGTTCCCGACGCTTCTCATGCAAAGCGGAAGCGGCATCTACAATGCCAAAGAAGACGGAACCCGCTTCGACGAGCCGCAGGCGTTCACAGCCTTCAAGCAGTGGACGGATTTCTACAACCTATACGATTATCCGCTCTATAAGGATGATTTCAACCGGTTCCGCACCGGAGAGATGCCGATCGTCGTCTCGACCTACAAGCTTTATACCCGCTTAGCGGCAGCGGCGCCGGAAATAACCGGCACTTGGGACATGGTGCCGATTCCGGGCATGAAACAAGAAGGCGGAACGATTGACCGCTCGACCGGCGCGACAGGCACAGCATCTATCATTTTGAAGGACGCCAAAAATAAGGATGACGCATGGGCTTTCATGCAGTGGTTCAACCGGCCGGAAATTCAAAGCCAGTTCGTCAGTCAGCTGGAAAATGAGATGGGCGTGCTGGGCAGAAGAGTGCCGGCGAATCTGATCTCATTCGAATCGACAAACTGGAGCCGCGCCGAGCAGGCGAATCTAATCGCGCAGTGGAAGCAGGTTAAAGAAATTCCAGAGCTTCCGGGCGGCTATTATACGTCAAGAAATATCGATAACGCGTTCCGTGAGGTCGTGTTTCAAATGGGCAATGCAAGGGAGAGCCTCTTCTATTGGAACAAGGACATCAATGAAGAAATTAAACGAAAAAGGTATGAATTCGGGGTGGAGCAATGAAAAAATCGATAACCCAAACGATCGGCAGACATAAGGAAAGCTATTTACTGATGACGCCGTACATGATTTTCTTTCTGCTCTTCACGATCCTTCCTGTCGTGCTGTCGATTGTACTCGGTTTTACTTACTACAACATGATCGAGCCGCCGCGCTTCATTGGCTGGTACAACTATATCCGGCTGTTTCTGGATGACGACATCTTTATCATTGCCGTCAAGAACACGTTGTTTTTCGCCTTTGTCACCGGGCCTGTCAGTTATGTGCTCAGCTTCCTGGTCGCTTGGATGATCAACGATCTGTCGAAAACGCTGCGCTCCATTGCGACGACCGTGTTCTATATCCCAACGATTATCGGAATATCCGTATTCCCGATGTGGCGCCTCATTTTCAGCCCGGATGCTTACGGCTATTTGAACGGCATGCTGATGGGGCTGGGAATCATAAGCGATCCTATCGCATGGCTGCTGGATAAGGAATACATTTTGCTCATTCTGATCGTCGTTCAGCTGTGGATGAGTTTAGGCATCAGCTTTCTCGCCTTCGTGGCTGGCCTGCAAACGGTAGACCGCAGCTTATACGAAGCGGGCGTAGTGGACGGCATTAAAAACCGGTTTCAGGAGCTGTGGTACATTACGCTTCCGTCGATGATTCCGCAGCTGATCTTCGGAGCGGTCATGCAGATCGTCATCTCCTTCAGCGTAGCGGATGTATCCATCCAGCTTGCAGGGTTTCCGAGTACGGAGTATGCGGGCGAAACGATGGTGACCCACATTATGGATTACGGCAGCATCCGTTACGAGATGGGATATGCTTCCGCAATGGCGGTCGTGCTGTTCTTCATGATGGTGTTCACGAACCGGCTCGTAACGAAAATATTGCAAAAGGTCGGAATTTGATCGCAGGAGGACATCCATGTTCACGATAACTACCAAAAAATCCGGCATGAAGGCAAGGCGGTCATTAGCCGGCAACATCGCGATATTCGGATTCGTGGCGCTTCTCGGTCTTTTCTCCGCGTTTCCGTTCATCTTCGCTGTTATTACGTCGCTGAAGCCGATTGACGAGCTGCTGCAATTTCCGCCGAGCTTGATCGTCATGAGGCCGACATTCAATAATTTTACGGATTTATTCCAGCTCGCATCCAATATGTGGGTTCCGCTGTCCCGGTACATTTTCAATACGGCGCTTATATCCATCGTAGGTACGGTGCTGCATGTGCTGTTTGCGGCAATGGCGGCTTACCCGCTTGCGAAGCATAAGTTCCCGGGAAAAAATATTCTGTTCTCCATTATTGTCATGGCGCTCATGTTTGTCCCACAGGTGACATTCATTCCGCAGTTCGTGCTCATGTCGCAGCTTGACATCGTGAACACCTACTCGGCATTGATTCTGCCATGGATCGGCGCTTCGCTCGGGCTGTTTCTCATGAAGCAGTTTATCGAGCAGCTGCCCGATGCGATCCTGGAGGCGGCGCGCATTGACGGCGCAAGCGAGTTTAAAACGTTTTTCTCGATCATCTGGCCGAATTCGACGCCTGCAATAATGACGGTCGTCATCTTTCAATTCATTAACCTTTGGAACTACGCGCCGAAGGAGCTTATTTTCGATGAATCGCTCAAGGTGTTCCGGATGGCGCTTGAGCAAATCGTGGCAGGCGACCCCATCGCGAGGATGGGTGCCGGTTCTGCCGCAGCGGTCATTCTGATGATCCCGCCCATTATCGTATTTATATTGCTGCAAAGGAAGGTCGTGGAGACGATGACCTTCGCGGGGATCAAATGATGGAGATTAGAGGTGGAGCCATGAAAATCAAAATTGTGCTGGCTGCTGCGCTGCTTCTCCCGATACTCGCCGCAGCGCCGTTAACCGTAAAGGCCGAAGCGCCTTACCAGTCGTATGTATACGACGAATGGGATAAATCGAAAGCGGCCCCGGCCAGCTATTTGCCGGAGCGGACGTATTCGGGCATCCAGGTGGGAGCCGGGGCATTCAGCGAGCCGCAGGATCTGTTCGTGGACAAGAGCAGCGCGATCTATGTCGCGGACACCGGCAATAAACGAATCGTGAAGCTGAATGACCGCTTCGAGATGGTTGACATTATCGACAAGCTCGAATGGAACGGCAAAGAAACGACGCTTGCCTCCCCTATGGGACTGTTTGTTGCAAATGAAGGCACGATGTATATCGCGGATAAGGATAACGGCCGCATTCTTCGGGTAGGCGCGGATAAGAAGGTGCAGCTTGTTATTGAGAAGCCGACCGATCCGCTTATTCCGGAAGGCTTTCAATTCAAGCCGACTAAAGTGGCCGTGGACAATGCAGGGCGGATTTATGTGCTGTCGGAAGGACAGTTCTACGGCCTTATGCAGTTTAACAGCGAGGGGAAATTTACAGGCTACTACGGAAGCAACCGGGTGGAAGTGACGCCAGCCGTCGTGCTCGAGACGTTCTGGAAAAACCTGCTCTCGAAGGAGCAGCGCTCGGCGATGATGAAGCTGCTGCCGATTGAGTACTCGAACCTTGATATCGGTTATGACAATTTCGTCTACACGACGACGATTATATCTAAAAACTCGCGGGAAGAAATCAAGAAGCTGAACCCGCTTGGTAACAATGTTCTGATGGGCCAGCAGGGAGCGGCCGATTTCGGCGACAAAGAATTTTCCTTCAAGCAGGGGGTTAAGCAGGATACGTCGTTCGTTGACCTAAGCGTCGATTCGGACGGCTTCATCGCTGGACTTGACCGGACGAGGGGGCGCGTATTCGAATATGATTCCGAAGGCAATTCAATTGCGGTATTCGGCTCGCTCGGCAATCAGAAGGGAACGTTTCTGCAGCCGTCAGCGGTAGCTTATTGGAAGGGCGAGGTGCTGGTGCTCGACACGGCGAAGCGCAATTTAACGAGATTCGCGCTTTCGGAATACGGCGCTCTGGTGCGTAAAGCGACGGTGCTTTACAACCAGGGGCTATACGAGGAAGCCGCCGTTATCTGGCAGTCCGTGGCGAAGAGAAATGCCAATAACAGTATTGCCTATGTAGGCATTGCCAAGGCGCTCGAGAAGGAAGGGAGCTATGACGAGGCGCTTTCCTATTACCGGCAAGGAACGGACCGGTCCGGCTATTCCGATACGTTCGGACAAATCCGGATGCAAACGGTGCGCGACAATCTGCCGGTCATTATGACGATTTTTATCTGCGTGCTGGTCGGCTATTACGGCTTTAAAGCCTTTAGAGCAGCAAGGTACAAGAGACGAAGGGAGGTTAACCGATGACGGCTCCGGCTGTTTCTCCAAAGAGACTAAATCCGTTCAGCGCTTTGCTTCATCCTTTTGACAGCTTTAATTCCGTCAAGGAGGACGGCAAGGGCTCGCTGCTTGCATCAGGCATGATCGTGCTTGTCTTTTTCATCGCCTCTATCTTCAAGCGCCAGAGCACGGGCTACACATTTAACCTATCCGATCTAAGTGCCTTGAATGTATGGCTGATCGCGGCAAAAACAATCGTGCTGTATGCGCTTTGGGTTGCGGGCAACTGGGCCGTTGCAACGTGGATGGACGGCGAGGGCAAAGCGAAGCAAATCGCGATCATCAGCGCGTACGCCATCGTTCCTTATGTGGCGGCGGTCATCGTATCGACGCTGCTCAGCAGGGTGCTTGTACAAGAGGAGGGCATGTTCCTCGGCTATATTACGACATTAGCGATGATATGGAGCGCGGTTCTGATGTTTATCGGCATGCTAACCATTCATGATTACGGAGCGGTTAAGACGCTTCAATCGTTCGCTATGACGTTCGCGGCAATGGGAATCGTTATTTTCCTGGCGGTGCTGTTCTATACGCTGTTCCAGCAGGTGTATGTGTTCATCTACACGGTATATAACGAAATGCTGTTCCGCTTATGAGGCAGAACGTTGATCAGAAAGGGGAAGGCAGCATGAAATTGCGAATATGGACGGCTATCATGGCGGCAATGCTGCTTGTTACAACCGTAACGGGCGGCGTAGAAGTTAATTTTGCGGCGGGCCAGATGAAAAAAGCGGAGCAAAGCGGCGATAAGATTCGGGCTGCGGATACCGGCAGGCTTACGCTCGATTATGTGCCGGCCACAGCCGAGATTATCGTGACGGATACGGCATCGGGAGCGGTCTGGACGAGCAATCCGACCGGCCGGGAAGCGGATAAGCTGGCCAAGGGTGCCAAAAAAATGGATCTGTCCGCACAACTGCTGCTCGATTACGTGGATGACCAAAATAAGCCGTTTCAACTCAACAGCTTTACGGGAAGCGTCAAGGAAGCGGCGCCGGCATGGAGCAAGGTGCAGGGCGGCATTGAAGTGACGTATCAGTTTCCGAAAGCAGGCTTTACGGTGCCCGTCCGGTATACGCTTAGCGGCGATGCATTGTCGGCGGCGATCGTAACGGAAGGCGTTAAGCAGGAGGATAAGTTCAAGCTTGTCAGCATTAGTCTGCTTCCGTTCTTCGGCGCGGCCGGCAGTGCGAATGAAGGTTATTTGTTCATACCGGACGGCAGCGGAGCGCTAATCAACTTCAACAACAGCAAAAGCAGCTATAAAAGCTATAACGAACGGGTTTACGGCGGGGACCAAGCGCTGGATTATCCGAGTAAAACGGATCAGAAGGAGACGGTCAGACTGCCGGTGTTCGGCATGAAGAAGGATGACGCGGCCTTTCTCGCGGTCATTCATAAAGGCGCTTACCAGGCGGGCATTACGGCCGAGGTGAGCGGCAAGAACAATTCGTACAATAACGTCTTCAGCTATTTGAACCTGATCGAATTCGAAACGAATCTGCTGCTGGAAGGAACCTTGAACGAGAAGCAGGTTACCCGAGCTTCGCAGTCGATGACGGGCGGCGTAGATTACGAGGTCAAGTATTACTTCCTAAACGGTGAGGACGCGAATTATGCGGGGATGGCAGGCAAGTATCGCAGCTATTTGCAAAATGAGCTTGGCGTAAAGCCTGCGTCCATGCAAGCTGCAGCGGGCGGGAAGCTTCCGATGCTCGTGGACTTTGTCGGCGGTGTAAAGAAGAAAGCAACGTTTCTAGGTGTACCTTACAACACGGTAGAAGTGCTTACTTCCTTTAAGGATGCCGGCAAAGCGGCGGACCGCCTGCTGGCGGACGGAATTTCGAACTTATCGGTCCGGCTTGAGGGCTGGACGGCGGGCGGCGCGAAGGATGAAATTCCAGTCTCGCTTGATGCGGAAGGAAAGCTTGGCGGGAACAAAGGATTCAAAGCGCTGGCGAGAAATCTGGAGTCGAAGGGCGTTGCTTTCTACCCCGCTGCGGATCCGGTCAAATTGTATGAAGGCGGCAACGGCTTCAGCAAGTTCTGGGATGCCACCAAAGGCATCAGCCGCGCGCCGGTACTGAAATACGATTACCGCTTGAGCGATCAGACGAAAAACAAGGATATGAAGTTGTGGTATTTGCTGAAGCCGGCATCGGCGAACGAGGCGGTTGACCGTTTTACTGCTGCCGCGGCAAAGGGCGGCCTGAAGCATGCTTCGCTGCAAACGGTCGGCTCGATCATCTATTCGGACTTCCGGCGCGACAGCCAGCCGAAGAATGTGACGGGCGCCGTATGGGAA
>DATJKM010000223.1:0-23240 GCA_035491515.1 Candidatus Udaeobacter sp.
CTTACCGGCCAAGCGCTGCCATACATTCATTTACTTAGGCACCTCAAGCTTGTAGCCGACACCCCATACAGTCGTAATCATCGATGCGGCATCTGGCGACACTTTGTTCAGCTTCTCCCGCAAACGTTTTACATGCGTGTCGACTGTTCTCAAATCACCAAAAAACTCGTAATTCCAAACATCCTTAAGCAGTTCTTCCCGCGAGAACACCTTATCCGGCGATACGGCCAAATAATGAAGCAGCTCATATTCCTTAGGCGTTAAGCTTACCTCCTGTCCGCCGGCAGTCACGCGATGCGCGTCATGCTCGATAATAAGATGAGGAAATACGATGTTGTTGCTCGAATTGATTTCTTTTGTAAGAAACGCCGTAGCCGAAGAACGTCTCAAAATAGCTTTTACACGGTAGATCACTTCGCGAGGGCTAAAAGGCTTCACGACATAATCATCCGCTCCGACCTCAAAGCCTTGAACGCGGTTCATCTCTTCGCCTTTTGCGGTCAGCATAATGACAGGAGTTGCCTTCACTTGGCGCAGTCGCGAGCACACCTCTACCCCATCGATTCCCGGAAGCATCACATCAAGCAGGATGAGCGCATAATCGGTATTCGAGGCCAGCCTAAGCGCCGTTTCACCGTCTTCCGCCTCGTCGATTGTATAGCCTTCCTTCTCTAAATACATTTTGAGCAGACGTCGAATGCGTTCTTCATCATCAACGACCAAAATACGGCTTGAATAATCAGACATAAGACATGACTCCTCTCCATCTAGTTCCTAAACACCAGAATATGAATGTAACCCGGCTATGACGAGGTTAACCCCGACAAGCGTGAACAATACGACGACAAAACCGATTACGGCGAGCCAAGCGGACGGACGTCCCTGCCAGCCGCGTGATAAACGGAAATGCAAATATGCGCTATAATACAGCCATGTAATCAGAGCCCACACTTCCTTCGGATCCCAGCCCCAGAAGCGGCCCCATGCTATATTAGCCCAAATCATCGCGAATATTAATGCTCCAAGCGTAAAGATCGGAAAACCAATGGCAATTGATCTGTAGCTGATTTCATCCAAATCATCCGGATCAACGCCTTCCATGACCGGATGAATGACAGCGCCGAGCGGCTTACGGAATGCAAGTCGCAGCAATCCGTAAAGCAGCGAGCCTGCAATGATAGACCACAGCACCGTATTAAGCTTGCGGCCGGAATTTGCGCCGTTCATCCAATAAGGCGCTTCGAAGATTGGCTGCTCCATTCCGAGAAACGGCTCATATTTGACAATATCGCTGTTATATGGCTTAACGATTGGCGGCAGTGAATAATCGACTGTCTCCGAAGTCGTCGTTTCCGTACCTTTTGCGTCGATAACCGATTTTTCTTGAACGAATTGCGCTTCATACCCCATACCGCGGAAAGCGAATACGGCTACGATAAAACCAACGATAAGGATGATCGAGTATAAGGAAAACTCCACCCAGAACTGCGATCTCTTCGCTTCCTTCGTTTTACCTTTAAAATCGACTACACGAAGCAAGTACATTAAACCTGCTGCAAATCCGACTGCAAAAAACGCTTCGCCGAGAGCAGCCGTCGTGACATGCACCTTCAGCCAATAGTTGTTAAGGGCCGGAATTAGCGGCTGCACCTCCTGCGGAAATACAGATGCGTACGCGACGATAATAACGGTTAACGGCAAGGAGAACATGCCGAGCAAAGGTTTTCTGTAAATACTGTAAACGATTGTAAACGCGATCATGATCGCCATACCGAGAAACGTCATGAACTCATACATATTGCTTGTCGGAATTTGGCCGCTTCCTGCCCACCTTGTGAAGAAGAAGGTCAAATGCGACGCTAAACCAAGACTGGACGTTATAAAAGCTACCCGACCCCAGCGCTTCTCATGCTGCAGCGGATCGCGGTTGCTCCATTTCTTGCCTGCAATCGCAATCACATAAAACATAAAAGCAAAACAATAAAGAAAAAATGCGACGATAAATGCGTCGCTGCTAAAATCAACTAAACTCACGCGTTGTTCCCTCCGTTATCAAGCAACTTCGGATCTACGGTTATCCCTATTTTTTGAAGCGCTCCCGCTACTTCAGAACGCATACCGTACCAGTTTTTGTTCGTATGTGCGCCTAACGAAAGCTGTCCGTCGTCGATGCGCAGCCATATTCGGCGATGCTGCCAATAGGATCCCATTAACAGACCGATCATCGAGAAGACCGCTCCAATCCAGACATAAGGCAGCGCCTTATCCATACGTACATTTAAGTAAGTGGACGCTTCGGAAAAGTCTACATTTTCCATCCCGTCTACCCGAATTTCAATTTTGTCAGCAATCCCATGATTAATGGCATCCTGCGAAAATTTCACCTTATCCTTCTGCATCGGGAAATACATGTACGGCTCGCCTTTTGGATCCAGCCCCGGCCCTTTGACTGTAAATATGAACGCCGGAGCGACCGGATCACGCGATAAGGTAGTTGGTTCCCCGTTGTCGCCAATCGCGAACTCCATGTAATTGGCATACAAATCAAGTGTATACGGCCCAAGCTTATGATGGAGAGCCGAATCCTTCATCGGAAGATCGAACGGGCCGTATTTTTCCCCTGACTCTTTATTCACGAGAATAGGATGGACGGCATTTAAGCGTGGCGTTGTATCAAAATCGAATTGGTACAGCTTAAGCCCCTTGTATTTGAGCGGTTCGTTCACAATGATATTATGCCGCTTCACTTCCTTGAGCACCGGCTTCTGCGTTTGATCGTTGCAGCTGCTAACGCATTCATATAATACCGCTTTCGTTTCGAATAGCTTCGCGCGGGCTGTGCCCTTCAGCTTGGCAGGCAATTCCTCATCTTTGTAATACTCAACAGTAAACTTTTCATTTTTGACAAAATAATTCGTATCCGCAATTTGTACCGTATCGCCATCTGGAATCGTAATGTAGCTATCCATCTGCCAGTCCGGAATGCTCCTTGCCAGTATGGCTAACAGAAACAGAATAAGACCGATATGATTGATATATGGCCCCCAACGGCTAAACCGGTTTTTCTCCGCAAGCAGGGCGGATCCTTCGCGGTGAATACGGTAGCCCTTGCGTTTCAGCTGTGCCCCGAACTTCTCCGTCCACTGCTCGGCGTCTCCATCGATTGTATGCTTGTACACTGTTTTTTGCCTGTGAATGAACTGCAGATGCTTACGTATTTGCTGCTTGCTGAGCGCCCGATAAAGCGGCAGAACCCGGTCAAGACTGCAAATGACTAACGATGTGCCGATCATGACGAGCAATCCGATGAACCACCAGGTTTCGTAAGTATGCGACAAGCCGAACAAATAATACAGTTTTCCGGGCAAGCCGTAAGTTTCCTCATAATAAACCGATGGATCAAAATTGTTCACAAAAGTGTTTTCCTGCGGATAAATCGTACCCAGCATCGCTGTCAAAAAAGTAAAGACGATTAAATAAATCGCGATTTTGACAGAAGAGAAAAAATTCCATATCTTATCAATGAGGTTTGGATTGCTCTTTTGCGATCGGCGGGCTACCCCGTCATACCGCATCTCTAACGGCAAATCCGATAGTTCATTGTTCTCGAGCGGCTTGCCGCAGCTCTCGCACAATACGGTTCCGACCGAGTTTTGATGGCCGCACTCGCATTTTGTGTTTTCAACCACTAACACAGTAAAACCTCCTACAGCTGAAGCAGCCGTTCAATCCGTTCGTCAATTTCCACTTCCGTCATGCCGCCCACTTTGATTTCCATGATCGAACCGTCCGGTTTAATGAAAAAAGTAGTAGGATATGACTTTAGCCCGTAATTGCGTTCCGTTTGACGATTCACATCGCGTAAAATCGGATAATTTAGATCAAAGCGGCGAACAAAGTTATTGACCGTCAACGTATCCTCGCTTAAATTAATCGCCAAAATGACGAGGCCCTGGTCCTTCCATTTCGCATACTGTCGTTCAAACTCCGGCATTTCCTTCACGCAGGGCGGACAGAACGTACCCCAAAAATTGACGACGACAGCTTTCCCTTCGTAATCTGACAATTGCTGCGTATTGCCCTCTAAGTCGACAAGCTCGAACTCAGGCGGTTTGCTGCCTTCCTTTAGAGGACCTTTATCATCCGCGGCAAATAAGGTAGATCCAATTGCATATCCACCTATGATCAAGACGGCGATCAATATGACAATTTGGACCGTCTTGCGCGATTTTCCCATAATTGAATTCACCACCAGCTTCTTTCTTAACAGCCACGAATATTACCATTATAACGAAAAGTCGACGGCAATAACTGCCGCCGCCGATTACTTTTTATGAACTTTATGTGTCTTGCTTTGAGCGATTGCAAGCAGTTCTTTGATTTCCTGAGGCGTTAAATGGCGGTACTTGCCTCTGCCCAGATTTTCAAGTCCAAGCTCGCCAAAACGTATCCTCTTCAGCCTGATCACCTTGTGTCCGATTGCCTCAAACATACGGCGAACCTGACGGTTGCGGCCCTCAAAAATCGTAATCGTAATCGTCGCTTCATTTCCGTCCGTATCTACATCATGATACTCTACCTCAGCAGGGGCGGTCATGCCATCCTCTAGCTTAATCCCCTTTTGCAGCTGCTCCAGCGCGCTTCCATGTGGAATGCCTTTGACGGTTGCACGATAGGTTTTCGGCACATGATGGCTCGGGTGCGTTAACAAATTGGCGAATTCGCCGTCATTCGTAAGCAGGAGAAGTCCTTCCGTATCGTAATCCAATCGACCAACCGGATATACTCGCTCTTTAATACCAGGCAAAAAATCGGATACCACTTTACGCCCTTGAGGATCCTTGGCGCTTGTGATGACCCCTTTGGATTTGTTGAGCATGAGATACAGCTTCTTCTCGCTCCGAATCGTCTTGCCATTCACCGTAATGGTATCCACAGCGGGATCCGCCTTGACGCCAAGCGTCGTGACCTTCTCACCGTTAACCTCAACCATTCCAGCTAAAATCATTTCTTCACATTTGCGACGGGATGCTACTCCCGCTGCGGCTAATATTTTCTGTAAACGTTCCAATGCTTTCACCTCAATCTCCATCATAACGATATGGAGAACAAAGTACAAGCTTCCCTACCCGAATATGTATAAGCAAATGAAAATTGCAGCTAAAAAACCGACCAAATCCGAAAATAAGCCTACCTTTAACGCATAGCGAGTCCGGCGGATGCCAATCGCTCCGAAATAAACTGTAAGTACGTATAATGTTGTATCTGTACTGCCTTGAATAGTTGATGCGATTCTTCCGATCATCGAGTCCGGTCCGAAAGTCTGAATGAGATCGGTAGTGAAGGCTAATGAGCCTGCTCCGGTTAACGGACGAAGTATACCGAGCGGCAGCACTTCACTTGGAATTCCCGCCCAATCAAACAGCGGCCGTACGGCCGACAGCATTAATTCCAAGGCGCCCGATGCGCGGAACATGCTGATGGCGACCATCATGCCGACTAAATGAGGAATAATGTTAATGGCCGTACCGAAGCCGTCCTTTGCTCCCTCGACAAACGTTTCATAAACGGGCACCTTGCGTCTTAGGGCTGCATAAAGCGGAATAAAAACAATAATTGCCGGAATCATCCAAGCCGATAAACTCGTGAACAGATTATACAACAGGCTCACCCCCTGCAACCGGCGGAGCCGCCTTTAATTTCGAATTCTTTTGCAGAACTGGAGCTGCCGGCGGCGGTGGAGACTTCCTTCTGTAATAGCGGTCTGCAAGTATCGCAGCGGATGTAGCAACAAAGGTTGCCGCAAGCGTCGTTCCAATAATTTCAGCCGGATTAGCTGAACCGTAATTCATCCGAATGGCAATAAGAGTGGTCGGAATGATGGTTATACTTGATGTATTAAGTGCGAGCAGCGTACACATCGCAGGAGTTGCTGTCTCAGGATCGGGATTTAGCTTCTGCAGCTCCTGCATAGCTTTTATCCCCATAGGCGTTGCTGCATTTCCTAACCCGAACAAGTTAGCGCTTAAGTTGCTCATAATGTATCCGATAGCCGGATGATTGCGGGGAACGTCAGGAAAAAGCTTTCTCACAACCGGCCCGAGCATTCGAGCCAATTTTTGCAGCAGTCCTGCGTCCTCCGCTATCCGCATCATTCCCAGCCAAAACACCATAATGCTAATTAAACCAAAGCTGACGGTGACGCCTGATTTGGCTCCCTCGAAGGCAGCTTGCGTCACCGCATCCATCTTGCCGGTTATCGCAGCTACAACTACGCTCGCTACGATGAAAAACAACCAAATCCAATTTACCATTCAGGCCGCCTCCCCATCCATGCACCTTTACTGATTACCATTCAGCGTCTCCCGCGCCGGCTTAAGTTAATGCTTAAACAATGCGTCAAATATTTTTGAGATCGTACCTGCCAGCTGTCCGCGTTCATCATGCTTGACAGCCATATTGAAATCGACTAGCGTTTGTTGTGCTTTTGGCGAAGCCGTCGGCAGCTTCAGCCTGCCGCTTCCGACATCATAAACTGGAACAGCGCCAATGCGATCGTTTTTCATATACCACTCCAGCAATCCTCGTTCTCCTAATGAATAACGCAGCGTACTCACGTCATACAAAACCAAACGCGACCGGATATCATTCGGTTCCTGTTCCGTCAAAGGATACTTGAACGATTGTCCGACAGTTAACGGATAACCTGCAACTAGCTGGCCTTTTGTAGCAATCTCATGCAGCGGATAGTTGCCAAAACCCCAGTCGAGCATCTTCCGGTGATCGAGCCAATCGTCGCTATCATTTATTGTAACGGCAGCAAGCTGCTGACCTTGTCTTGTAGCCGAGCTGACTAAGCACCGGAGTGCTTTTTTTGTATAGCCGGTCTTTACCCCGTCTGCTCCTTCATACATCGCTAACATTTTATTTTTATTCGTATAGCTGTACTCCCATTTTTCGTGCGGGTTAGGCACCTTTTTTTCGCGCGTGCTTACGATTTCGGCAAATACATCATTTTTCAAAGCATATGCGGTCAGCTTGGCCAAATCGTTGGCTGAAGAATAATGCCCTTCCTCATCAAGACCATGCGGATTTTTAAATTGAGTGTGTTTAAGGCCAAGAAAAGCCGCTTTCTCGTTCATTAAATGAACGAAGCCCTCTTCGGAACCGCCGACATGCTCGGCGATAGCCGTTGCAGCGTCATTACCGGATCTTAGCATTAGCCCATAAAGCATATTAAGAAGGCTCATTTCTTCGCCGAGCTGAAGATAGATCGAGGAGCCCTCCTTGCCTGCAGCACGCTTGCTCGTCTTTACCATATCGGTCAGCTTCCCATGGTCAATGGCTACGATCGCTGTCATTATTTTCGTTAAGCTTGCAATTCTCATCGCTGTATCGCCGTTATTGCTGTACAACAATCTGCCTGACTCGACATCAATAAGCGCCGAAGCTTTCGCATTCGTATGCAGCGGACCGGGATTCGCGCTTACAGCCGGCCCCCGGCTTGTCCCGACTACCAATACTGCCAATAAACCGAGCACAGTAAACCGCTGCAGCTTTTTGAAATACATGCCCATACTTACCCCTCTCGCCGTCTTAGTAGATAAAAGCTTCTGCTTGTGTATTTCAGTATATGCCTGTACACGTTGCTCTAGACGAAATAAAGCTAAACAAAAAATGAAAAACTGCCCTCTCGGGCAGTTATGTTAAAAGAGGTGATCGGTTGCCTCGACACGTCCGGTGATTACGGTCTGGGACGGATCGGCATATGCTGCTGTGCTGGCCGGCTGCTTCATCATCGTCTGAAGCTTATCAAAAACATACGGAGCTGAATCAATTACCCGATCGAGCAGATGCGTTTGCGTGTCGAGCGGAACAATTTTCACGCCATGCGTACCTACGACTAGAAACGCGATCGGCGTAATCGATACACCGCCGCCGCTGCCGCCTCCGAACGGCATGGATACGGAAGCATGCTGCGCATCGGACTGCGCTCCGCTTTTATGCTCCGAATCATCTAACCGGATATCGCTGCCCCCTGCCACAAAGCCGAATCCTACTTTTGAGATCGGCATGATGATGCTGCCATCCGGTGTTTGTACGGGATCGCCGACGATCGTATTGACGTCAACCATCTCTTTAATATTTTCCATTGCGGTTTGCATTAAGCCTTGAATAGGATGTTCTGCCATGCTTTGACGCCTCCTTTCATTTTCTTCATCCGGACTAAAAGCTGCAATCCGGCAAGGATAGCATAACCGAAGCGGATTTGAGCTATGCATGACCACTCCGTTGTAAAAGCAGATCGTTGATAAATCGGCTGCACATTCATTTTCGGTTCTGCTTTCAGCTTAACCATTTGTGACAATACGCCAATGATCGATGTTTTCACGGACCAGACGAGCCCAGTCGCCATTGCAGTCCACATCGCGTCTCCCGTTCCGACCGACGTTGACCAGTTCCATTCATCAAGACGTACCTTCGTCAGCGTCAGTCTGACCCAGCCCGTTAAATTTCGTGTGATTTCTAAAATAGATTTAAATTTATCGATGGCATTTACGACCTTCTCCGCATCGATTTCCTTATGAAATTGCTTCCATGAGTCAAATCCTGCGCCCGTCGTCGACACTTGCTCCTTTAGTTGAACGGATGTACCGGTAAACTGCATAATCGGCACTTTAATTCGGTATCGGATAATTCCAAATAGTGCTTTTATGTTCAATTCTGCATCATCTTTGTCTCCTACCCGCCTCATATGTCCTTTTATGACAACCTGGGAGTTTAGAATAACTGTTAAAATGAGCAAAAAAAAGAGACCGGCCGCCGTTATCCAACCGTAAGGGTAACTGAGCATCATAATGCTTCCTCCGTTTCCCTAATATGGGTTGAATATAGTATGACCCGGCGGTCAAATCTCATTCCTTAATTTCTTCAATTGTCATCTGCTGGCCATCCAGCCGCTCGAACAGCATCTGTGTCTGTTCCTCCAGGGCATCATCGATATCGACATTTCCCGGCTCCGGCAGCTCTTTAATCGACGGTAATCCAAAATAATCTAAAAATGATTTAGTAGTTCCGTATAAAATCGGCCTGCCAATCTGTTCGGCGCGCCCGACCTCCTCGATCAAATCCTTGGATACGAGTGATTGAATCGCTCTGTCGCTCTTAACGCCGCGAATCTCTTCGATCGATATTCGAGTTATCGGCTGACGGTAAGCGACGATAGACAGCGTCTCTAACGCAGCTTGAGAGAGCTGTGAGCGCGTAGGCGTATAGGCCATTCGTTCAAAATAAGGCGCGTGCTCCAAATGCGTCGTCAGCCGATACGAAGCAGCTACCTCCGCAATTTGAATACCGCGCCCCTCGCGCTCCAAGTCACGCTGCAAATCGTAAACCAAATCGGAGGCCAGATCGGCATCAAGCTCTAAAATGTCAGCGAGCTGCCGCTTCGTGAGCCCCTCATCTCCTGCCATGAACAGCAGGCCCTCAATAATTGTCTTCAATTTCTGATAATCCAATTTGCGGCGACTCTCCTCTCCAATGAATGACGATGTCGTCAAACAACTGATGCTGAAAGCAACGAATATGCTTCATTTTCATTAGCTCCAGAATGGCTAGAAAAGTAACCACGATCTCATGCCTGTCCATATTTTCACGAATAAGCCGCGAAAAACGAACCGTTTCAAATTGCTTCAGCACATCGACAATATCGCGGATCCGATCCTTGACTGAGATCTCGTCGCGCTGTACCGTTGCAACAATATTGCGTCTTGCCGCTCGGCGAAGCGCCTTCTGAAAGGCAACGATTAAATCCGATAGATGAATACCTTCGACCGGATTAACCTTCTCCTGCTTCATGAATGGCGTCATATCCTCCGGCTCCCGCGAATAGACAAGGCTGCGCTCGAATTCCTTCTCGCGCAGCTGCTCGGCAATTTGCTTGAATTTCCGGTATTCTACGAGCTTCTGGATGAGCTCATCGCGCGGATCTAATCCGTCATCTGGCCAATCCTCGTAATCATCCTCAAATACGGGAGGCTTTGGAAGAAGCTGCTTGCTCTTTATCGCTAAGAGGGTTGCCGCCATGACTAGAAACTCACTCGTAACCTCAAGCTCCAGCTCCTTCATCGCATGCAAGTAATCCATATATTGTATAGTAATCTCGCTGATAGATACTTCATGGATATCGATTTCGGCTTTATCGATCAAGTGAAGCAATAGATCAAGCGGCCCTTCAAAAGTATCCAGCTTATAAAGCACCGACACTTAATTTTCCTCCCGCCTAGCCTTATCTTCGCAGCTTAGCCTTGCAATTGCTTCGACAAGTTCGCCATTTCTATCGCACTGGCTGCTGCTTCATATCCTTTATTGCCAGCTTTCGTACCGGCACGCTCAATCGCTTGCTCAATCGAATCAACCGTCAGTACGCCGAAAATAGTCGGGATACCTGTTTTTAATGCGATTGCCGCTACGCCTTTTGCCGCTTCGTTGCAAACATAATCAAAATGCGGAGTTGACCCGCGAATAACGGCGCCAAGTGTAATAACCGCATCGTACTTGCCGCTCTCAGCCATTTTTTGTGCAATTAACGGAATTTCGAATGCTCCAGGTACCCATGCCACATCAACGTCTGAATCCTGTGCGCCGTGACGCTTAAATGCATCCAGCGCGCCTCCAAGCAGCTTGCTTGAAATAAACTCGTTGAAACGACCTACTACTACTCCATATTTTAAACCTTCTGATACTAAATGTCCCTCATAAATACGTGCCATTTTGTCATCTTCCTTCCGTTATTTTAAATGATATAATCAATATCTTCAAAGCTGAGCAAATGTCCAAGCTTCGATTTCTTCGTACGCAGATAGCTTTTATTGTCCTCGTTTGCGTCCATTTGGATCGGTACGCGCTCTACAACTTCTAGGCCATAACCTTCTAGACCTTTAATCTTGCGGGGATTGTTCGTAAGCAAGCGCATTTGGCGAACGCCAAGATCCTTTAAAATTTGCGCGCCTATTCCATAATCGCGCAAATCGGCCGGAAAGCCAAGCTTTAAATTTGCATCAACCGTATCCAGTCCTTGCTCTTGCAGCTCATAAGCTTTTAATTTGTTAATCAGACCGATGCCTCTTCCTTCTTGACGCATATAAAGAAGAATGCCGCTGCCTTCCACTTCGATTTGCTTCAGCGCCGCTTCAAGCTGCGGGCCGCAATCGCAGCGGTGTGAATGGAATACATCTCCGGTCAGGCATTCGGAATGAACGCGCACGAGCACCGGACGTTCAGGATCGATATCGCCTTTTACAAGCGCGATATGCTCCTTATTGTCAACGAAGTTCGTGTATGCAATTGCGCGGAATGTACCAAAATCAGTTGGAAGCTTTACATCAACCGCCCGCTCGACAAGCTTCTCCATCGCATTGCGGTACTGGATCAAATCTTGAATAGTGATGAGCTTCAGATTGTGCTTTTCCTTAAAGACGAGCAGATCTGGCAAACGTGCCATCGTCCCGTCTTCATTAATGATTTCGCAAATGGTCGCAGCCGGGGCCGAGCCGCACATAACGGCGAGATCGATTGCCGCTTCGGTATGGCCTGCGCGGCGAAGCACTCCTCCCGACCTTGCAATTAGCGGGAATATGTGGCCAGGTCTACGGAAATCCGATGCTTTAGTAGTTGGATCAATAAGCGCTTTGACCGTTTCCGAGCGTTCAAATGCGGAAATACCGGTTGTTGTTCCCACATAATCGACCGATACGGTAAATGCCGTACCATGGTAATCGGTATTATGAGTGACCATTGGCGGCAAATCAAGCTGTTCGGCGCGCTCCTGCGTGATAGGAACGCATACGAGGCCGCGTGCCTCCGAGATCATGAAATTAATGACCTCGGGCGTCGTTTGATCCGCAAGCGCAATCAGATCACCCTCATTTTCCCGATCCTCGTCGTCTACGACAATAACCGGTTTCCCAAGTTTAAGATCACGAAGCGCATCTTCGATTTTATCAAATGGGATTTTATCTGTTTGTTCCATTTGGGATTCCCTCCTTTGTGACAACTAATATGACAACCAAACCTTGAAGGCTTTCCAAACTTTGAAGGGTTCACCAAACCTTTAAAGGCTTTAACCCGAAACTTAAAGGCTTTAACCCAAACCTTTAAGGCTTTTCGAACCCACCCAAACCCTCCCTTCCAAGGGAGGGCCCCAAGGACTGCGTCCTCTGGACACCTGCAATTGGACTAACGTGAGAGATGCTGAGATGGTTGTGAGCGGCTCTTGTGTAGGATCGCTTTCGTCCCTGCGGGACACGCTTGATGTTGATGCGACCGAGTCGCTTAGAGATCTGGATGGTTTAATAACGATTGAGTTATTTGGCCGATCTTGTGTTTCGTTTTCTGTAACATCGCTCTTATCCACGATTACTGTTAGTTTAGAATAAATAACTGGAAAATCTCCAGCTAATTGGCTGATTTATAGGTTCTTGCTTTAGTTAGCTGGAATTTCTCCCTCTAATTCAATACTTTTCGCTTTCGAGTGGCGGTTTTATCCAAATTACACGGAGTAATTCCAGTTAAAATATCAGCAGAGCGCATTGGTGCAAAATTAACATGAGCTTTTACTGCTAATTATGATGATATTTCTGATTGAGTAGTTTACCCAACCCGCTCTATGCAGAAATGAACATTTCATGCGATAAAACTAACTAGATAATATTTTTTCGAATGAACTTTACGCTCTATCCGATTATAGCCATGAAATGTAATCACACATCGATAAAAAGTTTATAAGAATCCATTTTCCATAAGAAATGATGTTGTCACCTTGGACCCTGCTTGTGATGCTTCCGGTCTTTTAAAATGCAGCAGATGATCGACGTATTTGCCTATGACGTCACATTCGATATTGACAATGTCGCCCGCATGCTTGTGTTGTAGGGCAGTTTCGTCAAGGGTGTGCGGAATGATCGATACAGAAAAAGAATGTGCTGCTGTATCCACCACAGTAAGACTGATGCCGTCTATCGTAATGGAGCCTTTCGGAATAACGTAGCGCAACATGTCTGAGTCCTCTAATTGAACTTTATAGACAACAGCATTCGCGTCCGTTTCCCGGTTTACTATTTTTCCAGTGCCATCAACATGCCCCTGAACGATATGACCGCCGAACCGTCCGCCCGCCTGCATCGCACGCTCTAAATTCACTCGTTCACCTGTCCGGAGCTGGTGAAGATTGGATTTACGAAACGTTTCAGGCATTACATCTGCAGAGAATGAAGCTTTGTCAAACGACGTAACTGTTAGACACACGCCATTTACCGATATGCTGTCCCCAAGCTTTACGCCATCCGTGACAAGGGTTGCTCCAATGACGAGACGCATCGCCTCACCCTGCCTCGTTATCCCTTTCATTTTCCCCACTTCTTCCACTAATCCGGTAAACATGGGCTTCCTCCTCAAAGGCTCTGCGAATGCAAAACCTACTTCGTAAACATAATCCTTGGTTTCGCAAATGCAAAACCTGCATCGCACGCAATTTCTAGCTTGCTCAGCTATCAATCTAATTCTCAATCATACGATGCAAAGCATTATCCAGTCTGGCCTGGTGTAATAACGTACTAATGCTTCTTTTACCTCTCGTAAACGGGATAGCCGGATACGCAAATGTCTTCGCCGGCCATTTCCACATTCACGCGTTCCAACTGGACCGCATCTGCCATTTTCTCGATTCCAGCGAAAGTAAATGTGCCTGGCGCTTCAGTTCCCCCGATAATCTTGGCTGCATAGTAGAGTACAATTTCATCTATAAGACATGCCTCCAGCATCGCACCGTTCAATTGGCCGCCGCCCTCAAGTAGGATCGAACCGATCTCAAGCTCTCCGAGCTTTCTCATCCCGGCGCTCAGATCCACCTTCGCCCCAAGCCCGCAAGTGACAACTTCAATGCCCGCAGCCTCGAGAGCCTGACGTCTTTCCACGCTTGCCTCACTGGAGGTTAATACAATGGTCCTTGCTGATCGATCGGTAACTACTCTTGCATTCAGCGGCAAACGCAGCTTCGAATCTACGATGATTCGGACCGGATCGATTGCCGGAACGGCTGCCCGCGTATTCAATAACGGATCATCCGCGAGCACCGTACCGATTCCGACCATAATCGCTTCGTGCTGATGGCGCAGTGTATGAACCTGCTCGCGCGCCGCAGTACCTGTCACCCAGCGACTATCACCAGTCCGTGATGCAATTTTACCGTCAAGCGTGCTGGCGGTTTTTAAGGTAACGAAGGGAAGCCTTGTCGTAATATACTTATTGAATTTTTCGTTCATTTGCTGGGATTGCTGTTCCAAAACGCCTACGGTAACGTCAATTCCCTCTTCGCGCAGCCTTGCGATGCCCCGGCCTGACACCTCAGGATTCGGATCACCGCTTGCGACCACTACCCTCGCCGCTTTCGCAGCGATGATGCGCTCGCAGCAGGGTGGCGTTTTGCCGAAATGACTGCATGGCTCTAACGTTACATAAACGGTTGCGCCTGCAGCTTCTTCCCCTGCCATCTGAAGGGCATGCACTTCAGCGTGTCCGGTACCGCGCTTTAAATGCGTACCAATTCCGATTATTCGTCCTTCCTTCACCACGACGCATCCGACTACAGGATTGATTCCTGTTTGGCCGGAAGCTTTAGAAGCCATTTCTAACGCTAACCGCATGTAATACTCGTCGTTTAAAATGTCCACGTACAAAAAACACCCCTATCGGCATACGATCCGACAGGGGTGACGAAAAAGAATTCGAGAACCACGACAAAACCGATCGGCGTTGTCGGCTTTAATTGCCGACTTCTTGCCTTTTCGCAAATCATGCGAATACGGTTTGTAAAATACGCTAAAGAAACAAACCTACTTTGCATGTGAAATAAAGCACACACAAAATAAGCTGAATATTATAGCTGTCGAAGCATCTCCTTCTCCCATCCAGACTATACTGTCGGTCCCGGATTTGCACCAGGTCCACCGTTCTAAATCGCTTCTATACGCAAAAATACGGATAGAAAAAGCTCATTAGCCCGGGTCACGGACTGACGAGAGGCACAAGCACCGGTTGTCCGATATGCCTGTACCTTCCCGATCACCGCCGGTTAGGAATTTCACCTGACCCCGAAGGAAAGCTGCACTTACATAATTATAGTTAGTATCTTAACACTAAATCGTTTCAACTTCAACCTTTTCCATTTTGTCTCCGCCTTTGAAAGCATCAACAAACTCCATACCCTTCGATACTTTACCGAAAACAGTATGTCCACCGTCCAAATGCGGCTGTGGAGCGTAGCCGATATAGAACTGGCTGCCGCCTGTGTTACGGCCAGCATGTGCCATTGCTAGCGTACCGCGCTCATGCTTGTTTGGGTTAATTTCACAATTTATTGTGTAGCCAGGACCGCCTGTACCATTGCCCTTCGGACATCCGCCTTGTGCGACGAAGCCCGGGATAACGCGGTGGAACGTAAGACCGTTGTAGAAGCCTTCGTTAGCAAGCTTCTCAAAGTTTGCTACTGTGTTTGGCGCGTCTTGATCGAATAGATCGATTAGAACCTCTCCGCCGTTTGCTAGTGTGATTTTAGCTTGTTTTGCCATTGCTGCATCTACCTTTCTTTTATCCAGATAAGACTACGTTACCAATATCGTCCTTATTTCGCAAGCGGTGATTTTTGAAGTCTAGCCGGAATGACGTCATTGCATACGATATTTTCAAGCGATTCACGCTTAACAGCAAGGTCAGCCTGCCCGTCTTTTACAAAAACGACAGCCGGACGACGAATGCGGTTATAGTTGCTCGCCATTGCATAATTATAAGCACCTGTACAGAAAACAGCAAGCAGGTCGCCTTTTTCAGCTTTAGGCAATTCCAAGTCCCAAATAAGCATATCGCCGCTCTCGCAGCATTTTCCCGCGATAGAAACCGTTTCTTCTGCAGGATCATTCGCACGATTAGCCAGTACCGCCTCATATTTCGATTGGTAAAGCGCTGGGCGAGGGTTGTCCGTCATGCCGCCGTCAACGGCGATGTATTTGCGAACGCCCGGGATATGTTTGCTTGTACCGACAGTATACAAAGTAGTTCCTGCATCGCCAACCATACTGCGGCCCGGCTCTACCCAAATTTCAGGCAGCGGGAATTCTGCTTTTGTGAAATTCGTAATAATCGCGCCTGTAATCGCCGCTACATATTCACTAATTGGAAGCGGAGTGTCGCCTTCTACATAACGAATGCCGAAGCCGCCGCCAAGATTGATTACTTTAAACGTCAGGTCAAGCTCGTTACGGATTGCAACTGCGAAATCAGCTACCTTGTCCACTGCCATACGGAAGCCTTCAACCTCGAAAATTTGCGAACCAATATGGGAATGCACGCCCAAAATAACGAGGTTAGGCAAAGCTAGAGCTTCTTGAATAGCTTGTTTCGCTGCGCCATTGCCAAGGTCAAAGCCAAACTTTGAATCCTGTTGGCCAGTCGAGATGTAATCATGTGTATGTGCTTCCACACCTGGCGTAATACGAAGCAAAATATTCACTTTCTTGCCTTTGTCGCCTGCAAGAGCGTTTAACAGCTGCAGCTCGGAAAAATTGTCAACAACGAAGCAGCCGATGCCTGCATCCAGCGCCATGTTGATTTCTTCAGGCGTTTTGTTGTTGCCGTGGAAGTGAATGCGTTCAGCCGGGAAGCCAGCTTGCATTGCCGTATAAAGTTCGCCGTCGGACACTACGTCAAGGGAAAGTCCCTCTTGCTCAGCAATCGCGCACATTGCCATTACGCTGAACGCTTTGCTGGCGTAAGCGACCTGGAAGCGAAGTCCCGAAGCTTTGAATGCTTCAACGTACTCGCTCGCACGTTGACGTACAAGAGCCTCGTCCACAATATATAGTGGCGTGCCGAACTGTGCAGCCAAATCAGCTACATCGCAGCCGCCAATTTCCAGATGTCCATTTGCGTTAATATTACTAGTTCCATGCAGGTACATAGTTTCCCCTCAGCTTTCTTCTATCTGCATGCAGATAGAACGGATAGAATTTGCATCAATAGCAACAGTATAACGCAATCTACCCGCTCTACGAAATGGATAAATTCACATTTCATTTGCATTTTATGAATCTACTCTGTTTTTGGCAACTTATCGATCTGCTGCGCCTTCAAAATATTGGGACGCGTTCGGTTGTAGAGTACCGGCTGACGAATGAGAATGCTCCACAGCGCCTTCATATCAAAGGGGATGATCGGCCACAAGTACGGCCGGTTGAATGAACGCTCCATGACCAGCATCAGCATAATGGCCGTTGTGGCAATAACGAAACCAGGGACGCTAAACGCCGCAACCGAAATGATAAGGACAAGCCGCACGATTCGATTGGCCAAGCCCAGCTCATAGCTCGGAGTCGTGAACATTCCGATTGCGGCAACGGCCATGTACAAAATAACTTCATTCACAAAAATACCGGTTTGTACCGCAATATCGCCAATTAAAATCGCTGCAACGAGCGACATTGCTGTTGCGAGCGAGCTTGGCGTATGTACCGACGCCATCCTCAGCAAATCGACGCCGATCTCTGCGAGCAGAAACTGTACGACCAGCGGCAGTTTACCTGTTTTATTAGGTCCCAAAAATTCGAGCGCTGGCGGCTTCAATTCAGGATGCATAACGAATAGCAGCCATAGGGGCAGCATAAACAGCGAAGCAAAAATACCGAGAAATCTCACCCATCGCAAATAGGTGCCAATAAACGGCGTCTGACGATTTTCCTCAGCATGCTGCATGAGATCCGTATATGTTGTCGGAAGTGTCATGACGCTTGGCGATGTATCAACGAATACCGCCACATAGCCTTCCAACAGGTGGGAAGCTACCGTATCGGGCCTCTCTGAATAGCGGACAAGCGGGAACGGGCTCCAGCCCCGCTTTACGGTAGCCTCCTCGAGCTGCTTATCTGCAAGCGGCAAGCCGTCGATCTTAACCATCGATATTTTATCCTTAATCGATTTGAGCAGCTCTTTATCCACGATGTCATCGATATATGCGATGCATACATCCGTTTGCGTTCTCTCGCCCACCCGTACGACCTCATAACGGAGCTGCGGATCACGCAAGCGCCTGCGGACAAGCGACACATTAACCATCAACGTTTCCACGAAGCCGTCTCTGCTTCCGCGAACGACCTTCTCGAGCGACGGCTCCTCCGGCCCTCGTGAAGGGAAAGCTTTGGCATCGATCATGACGACGCTTGTCTCGCCGTCGATAAACAAAGCTGTTACTCCGGAAAGCACGCCGGTCAGCATTTTGTTCCAGTCATCTTCTTTCGTTACCTGAGCGGCAGGCACGTACAAATCAAGGAATGATTGAAACGCGTGAGCTGACAGATCCTCCGGCTGCAGGAAAGTAAGCCGTTTGAGCACCTCAGTCAGAATATTGTCCTTCGCTAAACCGTTCATACAAAGCATAGCGGTTCGCTTTTCGCCAAACGTCATCTCTCTTACGACCACGTCGAAGCTTGTTTTATAGCCAATCTCTTTCTCCAAACGATCGAGTACAGTATCCAAGTGATCGGGAATCGGTGATTTATCCTCGTTCCGGGCAGTCTCTGAAACAGCGCTGCCGATCCTTTGTCTCTTATTACTACGAACGAATGACGCTTCATTTAACGCCACTCCCGATTCCTCTTGCTGCTGATCCCCATATAGCTCCGAAAAAGAAGGCATAGCCTCTTGCCCTTGATCATGTTCATGGTCTGAATGTTTATCCTTCATTCGCCTTCACCTCATCCTTAATAAACTACCACTGATATACAAGCCAATCGAATAACGAGCCTAACGTTTTCCCGAGCACCATCGCCATTACGAGCCCGACCATATAGTCAGATAGATTCATTCTTTTTGCCAAAATCGGCAGCACGTTCATCACCTCTGTCAAAGCAGCAGCCAGCATCCCGACAAATATGCCGTCGAATAGACCTGAAACGCTCAAAAAAACGCTTGAGGGCAATGACAGTCTCCAATTCATAAAATCGGCAAATGTCCAGTACAGCGAGCCGCATATAACAGCCGTCTCGAACCATATGGACATGCGATAGGCATTTGCGATTTGAGCGAGGCGCGGAATAAGGTCGAGAACAATAAGCAAGGCCACCAGTCCGCTGCCTACTGCAAGACCACCCGCCAAGCCAAGTAGAGCTACAAAAATATTGGCTAATGCATTAATCATGGCCATTATCCTTTGTCTGGTCGTAATCCGACTTTTTGCGCATTTCATCGGCAATGACGTAAGCATTCACATTTTCCTGATACATATACAGCTCAACTTCAAGCGGGTTCGGCTCCTCGTTGAACCGTTTGCGGAAAATGTGGTTAAAGAACAATACCATTCCTAACCCGATTCCCAGCGAATACGGGATTTGGAACCATAGCGGATGATCGGTACGCTTTCCGGTAATCAGCTCGACGATCCGGATATGAACTTCTTTCATGCTGACATCCGTATGAAAATTCATGATCGCGAGACCCGCTCCAAAAAACAGAAGCAGCCATGCCAGAATGAGCACCGCAATTCGCGGCTTTACCGGTTTCTCCGCAATCATCACGAGAACCTGCGGATCCCCATAGGCTTCAACCGTTAAATCCGGCTCCAGCTGGCGAATAGCTTTGACGATTTGCAGCACATCGATAACGACGCGGTTGCCGTCCGCCTTCTTATGCTCGTAAAGGACAAGCTCCTTTAACTGCTTCTCGAACAAGTCGTCTTCAGCCAGCAGTCTGGCTGCCTGCCCCAAGGAGACACGTTGATTCGGTTTCATGTAGATTCGTTTCTTTAGACGCAGATAGAGGACCGAATGGTTGGGTGTTGCCATTTGTCAGCTTCCCTTCTGCTTAAACTTTTGTTTATGTTTCCCTTTTAGTATGAGAAAAGGACGATTCGGATACTCATGCGATTTGAGGTAAAAAATAGAAAAAACCAAACCGCCTTAAAGGGCGATTTGGTCTCTGATGGACTGTAATATTTTTTTCTCAAGCCGCGATACCTGCACCTGCGATATACCCAGCCTGCTCGCTACTTCGGATTGCGTTTTGTCGCGGTAATAACGCAAGTATACGATTAATCGTTCACGCTCGCTCAGACCTTCAATGGCTTCAACCAGCGCAAGCTTGTCAAACCACCGTTCCTGAGATTCATCCGCTATTTGATCCATCAGCGTAATGGGGTCGCCGTCATTCTCAAACACCGTTTCGTGAATGGACGTCGGCGGCTTGTTCGCTTCCTGTGCGAATACGACATCCTCGGGCGTAATGCCCAGCCGCTCCGCAACCTCGCTAATGGTGGGCAAGCGGCCTAACGTCTTGGACAGCTCATCCTTCATTTTACGCACCTTATTGGCGGTTTCCTTGAGGGATCTGCTGACCTTTAACGTGCCGTCATCGCGTAAAAACCGTTGGATTTCCCCAATGATCATCGGAACCGCATAAGTAGAAAACTTCACATCATAGGACAAGTCGAATTTGTCCACTGACTTAAGCAATCCAATGCAGCCGATTTGGAATAAATCCTCGGGCTCATAACCACGATTGATAAACCGCTGCACGACTGACCAAACTAGACGGATATTGCACTGAACGAGTGTATCCCTTGCAAGCGTATCGCCGGATTGACTTAACGCAATGAGCCGCTTTACTTCCGCGTCATCCAAGTATGGCTGGGCCGTCTGCTTTAGATTGACATCCATGAGGTTCAACCCCTATGCGCTAATTGTAGAGCGCTTTTTTCGATTCGATTCGTTTCAGCATCGCCACGCGAGTTCCGCCGTCTATCGTACTTGAAACCTCGAAACGGTCCATAAAGTTTTCCATGATCGTAAAGCCCATTCCAGAGCGCTCAAGCTCCGGCTTCGATGTATAGAGCGGCTGACGCGCCAGATCCAAATCCTCAATGCCCCGTCCGTTATCCGACACGGTAATGGAGACGGAATCGCCCTCGATTCTCGCTTCGATCGTAACCTTGCAAGACGAATCGCTTTCGTAGCCATGTATAATCGCGTTTGTCACGGCCTCGGATACTGCGGTCTTCAAATCATTCAGCTCCTCGAGCGTCGGATCAAGCTGTGACACAAATGCAGCGACCGCTATTCGTGCGAAGGCTTCGTTTTCCGAGCGGGCGCTGAAGGAAAGCGTCATTTCATTGGATCCGTTCATGACACCACCTCCAAACTGGAAATTGCGGTACGTTCGTTTTCATGAATGGTCAATATTTTGAACAGGCCAGACATTTCAAATAAGCGATAAACGTTTGGATTTACGTCGCAGACGACCATTTTCCCGCCCTTGCTCTTCACCTGCTTGTACCGGCCCAATATAACGCCCAGACCGGAGCTGTCCATAAATTGTAACTCCTTCAAGCTGAGAATGACATGCTCGCTGCTGCCGCGAAGAAGTGCCTCCTCCATCTTATAGCGCACGACATCGGCAGTATGGTGATCCAGCTCGCCCCGAAGCCTTACGATCAGCACATTGCGGTATTGCTCCAGTTCTGCTTGCAGACTCATTATGCTGTTCATCTCCTCTAGGTTTGGTTTTTTCCAAACATAAGTAAGAATAAGCTAACCTGTATTCCTTCCTTATATTTCACCGTGAAACGTTTGCCGATCTGCCTTAATACAGCTGCAGACGTTTACACTTGCCGAGATAGAACTAGCAATTCTCCAAAATGGTGACCTTTTCCTGCATGGCGACAAAACTAGAAGCATACCGCTATCAGCTGACAAAATGTGCGAAGTCAATCAGATGTTACCGCGCTGAAAGGAGTCTAAGCAAACAATCCGGAGAAGGAACGCTTCAGCAATTTCCACCAGCCTGCGCGTTCGACCGATAACGGCGCATCCACATCAAATTCCTTCAGCACCTGCTGGCCTTGATAGACGACTAGCTTGCCTATCGGCTGGCCGATTTGGACCGGCGCCTTCAGAGGGCCGTTGATTTTCAGCTCGTAACGGATATCTTTCGTTTGACTGCCTTTTTTGAGAAGCACGCTATATGGATGCTTAGCGACGAGCGGAAGCTCAGGCGTTGTGCCCTTCTCAATTTGGAGCGTGCCCATCGAATCTCCCTCTTTGATAATCGCGTGATTCATATATTGCGCAAACGTATAATCGAACATTTGCGATACTTCAGCGTTTCTAGTCTTCGTATCGGGCTCACCCATTACGACTGCGATGACCCGCATATTATCGCGCTTGGCCGTAGCCGACAAGCAGTACTTCGCTTCGCTCGTAAAGCCTGTTTTCAGGCCGTCCGCACCGCTATAGAACCGTACCAGCTTGTTCGTATTTACAAGCCAGAAAGGCTTCTCGGACGTTTTGCGCAAATAATCCTGATAAAGCCCTGTATATTTCGTTACTTCGGAATGCTTAAGGAGCTCCATCGACATAACCGCAATATCATGCGCTGACGAGAAATGATTAGCTACAGGCAAGCCGTTCGGATTGCTAAACTGTGTATCGTTCATGCCAAGCTGCTTAGCCCGCTCATTCATCATCGCTACGAATTGCTGCTCAGTGCCTGCCAGCTTCTCGGCCATTGCTACCGAGGCGTCGTTACCGGAAGCAAGCGCAATGCCTTTGATCATATCTTCAACGCTCATCTCTTCTCCCGGTTCGAGAAAGATTTGAGAGCCTCCCATCGATGCGGCATACTCGCTTGTCTGCACGTTGTCTGTCAATTTGATCTTACCGTCATCGAGCGCTTCCATGATGAGAAGAAGCGTCATAATTTTGGTAATACTCGCGGGCGGCAGCTTATCATGGCTATTTTTTTCATAAATAACGGTCCCGCTGTCCGCATCCATCAGAATCGCGGAACGGGCCGACGGCGCCAGATTAGCAGAAGGCGCTTGTTTTTGGGCGTTGGGAGACGGCGTTGGCTCCACAGCAGCAAACGCCGCCGCTGGCAGCGCAATCACGAATGCGAGAAAAAGAATACATAGCTTGATAGAACGATTTTTCAACTAGATCTCCTCCTAAAGTTTTGTGAAGCAAAACTCACTTCGTAAGCTACCACTTAGTTTTGTGAAGCAAAACTCACTTCATAAGCGTCCGCATAGCTTATGATGGCTGCGATGAAGCAGTCGATTAAACTAGCTTCGTAAGCCACCACTTAGTTTTGTGAAGCAAAACTCGCTTCGTAAGCGTCCGCTTAGTTTATGATGGCTGCAAAGA
>DATJKM010000224.1:0-5978 GCA_035491515.1 Candidatus Udaeobacter sp.
CGATGAGTAGAAGCCCCCGGCAGAATGGGGGCTTTGTTGTTTTAGAGGAATATTTTCATGAAAATTGTGTAGAATACGGGTTGAATAAACAAAGGGAGGAAATGAAATGAACAAACAAAGAGCACAAGAAATCGCAGAATCCCCGGTAATGGCTAATGTAACTTACGAAGGAAACGCTATCTATATTCAGCATGTCGACCATGATAAAGAAACAGCGAGAATTTATCCCCTTCATGACGCGGAGCAAGAGCTTGAGGTGCCCATACATAGCCTGATAGAACATTAGGCCAAGTGGTATGGATTATGTTTTCTCGGTTCTAAGAGCGATTGGGCTGTTCGTGGTTGGATTAGTAGCTTTCCGGATCATGGGAAGTCAAGCGGTGGGGAGATTAACGGATTTTGATCTCGTCGTCGTGATAGCGATTGGAGCGATAATTGGTGACGGATTAGCTGATCCCGAATTAAATCCTTTCATTCTTATTGCAGCCATTGCCGGACTGGTGTTGATGCAATTACTAGCCAGCGTGCTTGCCATGAAGAGTAATTTTATAGAAAAATTAGTAATAGGCAGCCCAATCAAGCTGATCGAAAACGGAAAAATCCTGATGAGCGGGCTGCGTAGGGCGAGAATTACGAAAAACAATTTAGATCAGGAATTGCGTGTTAAAGGCTTAACGAGCTTTGAACAGATTGAACAAGCATTTATGGAACCGAACGGCAAGCTTAGCGTCATTGAAAAAACCAACTAACGAAAGGACACCGACCTCATGATCGGTGTCCTTTTCAATTGGATCCTGTTATTTATCGATGACTCCGGACACGGTTCAGTTTAACTGCCGCAACGATCAGGTATTTCAAATTGCCGTTTTTTCATGTTTGCCAATAGTTGACATAAGAAAAGGTGCGTGCTAGAATTTAAAACCTAGTTATCAAATAGGAATTATATACTATTATTAGTTATTTAGAATCACTTTATGGATCGGTATAGAAAAGAAGGTGGAAATGATTATAAGTACGCCCATTGTTCCAAGCGATTTGGAAAAAAATTTGGAGAGAGCGATCGAATCCGATCAGATGAGTCTCTACTATCAGCCGCAAATCGATATAAACAATCAGCAGATTGTAGGCGTCGAAGCGCTGGTGCGCTGGATTCATCCGGAATGGGGGGTGGTACCGCCATCTTCCTTCATCCCAATAGCCGAAGAGAACGGGCTTATCGTTCAGCTTGGTTTATGGGTTTTGCGTGAAGGGTGTATGGCAAACCATCGATTTACGGCACTTGGGCTCCCGCCGCTGCCCGTCTCCATCAACGTATCGCCGATACAGTTGAACAGTCCGGTATTTCTAAGCGACTTGTATCGCATCATCAAAGAGACGAAAGTGAACACCCGGCTGCTTGAGCTCGAAATTACCGAATCAGCGGCAATTGAGCGGGTTAACGTAATCAGCCGCAAGCTTCGTGAGGTTCGGGAAATGGGAATTAGAATGGCCATTGACGATTTTGGCGCCGGATTAAGCAATTATCACCGGCTGCGCCAGCTGCCGGTCGATCGGCTAAAGATCGACAGGTCGTTTATCCGGGACATTCATACCGACCATAATCAGCGATTTATAGTATCAGCTATTATTCGACTTGCAAAAAGAAGCGGTATGGAGGTTATCGTTGAAGGCGTCGAACTAGCCGCACAGGAGAGGGCGCTGCTGGAAATCGGCTGCTGCTATGCCCAAGGGTTCCGTTACGGGCATCCGATGACGCGATCGCAATGGGCAGAGTATTATGCCCGTCATCTCGGACTGAATTTGTATTCCATTTAACTTATTGGAAATGTGAAGGAGATTGGTGAACGTTATGAAACGATTTATTTTTCCTATTCGATGGTGGCGGTCAATCGGACCGCACAGTTTAAGGCCGGGGATCTTATTGTTAAACCGGTTATCCTTTCTGGGTAAGTTTGTGTTAATCGGCATTGTAGTACTCGTTCCATTGCTCGTGTTGGCCGGCCAATCCGTAATTGACTCCCGTACGTCGGTATCTGAAGTTCGGAATCAGATCGACGGCTTAGCGGCCGTTCGCACATCCGGCGAGCTGCTGCGCCTGCTGGAATTACATCGGACGCTTCAGGAAAGCGCCCGAACAAATCCGTCGGATGTTGAGCGATGGAAGGCAATTGAAGCCGAGGCGGATCGTGAGATCGAAGCGCTAGGAAGTTACCTTTTAATGGACGTCGGAGAGAAATCGCTGCAGGAGATAGGGGGCGACATTTTGAGCCGCTGGAACCAATTAAAGGCGCAAGGGCCGGAGCTGAAACGTATAGAAAGCTCGAAGGCCCATGAGGAGCTTTTGGAGCAGCTAACAAGGCTAATCGACCGGTTAGGCAAGGTGACGGGGCTGCATTTGGATACGCAACCCGAATTATTTCAAACCAAGGACGAAGCGATTCGGCAATTCCCGTCGCTCTTGCTCAATCTCGGCAACCTTCAGGTCGATATCTTGTGGGCATCTACGCAAACTACAATCGGTGCGGATGATAAAAGCAGGATTGTGGCGGAAGCGGAAGCGGTTCACGCGGAATGGAAGGCTATCTCCGAGGCTTCAGCAGACTCCGTTCAAGCTTCCGCAATTAATGATACAAATGACGGTAACGCGAAAGCTAATGAATCCGTTGCGAGTATGCTGGAAGGCGTGCAGTCGAAGGTTGTATTCCCGCTAAGAGTTTCAATGGAGGCGCAGGAATGGCTGAAGCTATCGGGCGATGCGGCGGACACCCTCTATGAGCAATGGAGCGGACGAATCGATTGGATCGATCAGAGACTGGATGAACAAGCTGCAGCTGGAATCAAGGAAACTCTTCTTATACAACTGATTTGCGCCGCAGCGTTTTTGGCTTCCGTGTATTTGTTCTTGGCGCTTTATCGTTCGATCACTCAAGTTGTTTTCGGTATGGAGATGGCTGCAACTAGGCTTGCCGACGGCGATTTGACGGCGAGCTTTCAAATCACGACCAAGGATGAGCTGCGAGTCGTCGCGAACAGCTTTAACCGCATCGGAGAGTCGTTTCGTTCCGTCTTAATTGAAGTCATCGATTCATCCAATCAATTGGCTGCTTCTTCGGACCAGTTATCGGCAAGCGCGGAGCAAACCGCTGATGCCACCAAACATATTGCAGGGGTTGCTGAGCAGATGGCAGACGGAGCCGATCAGCAGGTCCAAACGGTTGAAGAGAGCGCTCAAACGATCCATGACCTGACGGCAAAAATACAACAAATTGCAGCGAGTGCCCAGTCGGTTGCCGGCACGACGACAAATGCTTCGGAAAAATCGTCGGAAGGCGGACGCGCCATTCAGACTGCTGTAGGACAAATGAGTTCGATCAGCGGTTCCGTCGACGGACTGGCACAAGCGATTACACGGCTGGCCGATGCCTCTCAAGAGATTGGTCAGATTACGGAGGCGATCACCCAAATATCGCAGCAAACGAACTTGCTCTCGCTGAATGCTTCCATCGAAGCGGCAAGAGCGGGCGAGCATGGACGCGGTTTTGCCGTGGTAGCAGGTGAAGTGAAGAAGCTTGCCGAACAATCCGCTCAATCGGCGGAACAAATTGCATTCTTAATTCATAGCATCCGCAATGAGATTGGTAAAGCGCAGGAATCGATGCAATCGGCAGCAAAAGAAGTAAGTGTGGGAATCGAGGTTGTTCATGCAGCAGGCAGCTTGTTTTCCGAGATTGAACATTTTGTTGATGAGGTCAACTGCGAGGCGAGGGAGGTTTCGACAGCTGCTAAGCAGATTTCGGTAGGAACTACGCAAGTTGTACAATCCATTGAAGCAATCGCCGGTGTAGCGCAATCAGCTGCATCCGGCACGCAGAATGTGTCAGCAGCTACAGAGGAGCAACTGGCTTCTATGGAAGAAATATCGTCCTCTGCAGCGCACCTTACGCATATGGCGGGGGAACTGCAATCATTAGTAGGCAAGTTCAAGCTGTAGGCAGCTCCTTCAGAGTGGTTAATCGGGCAGACTTATAGAGCTGTTAGTCGCAAGGACAAGGTAACGCAAGCTAAATATCCGGATGTTATGGGGGGAGCCATTTGAACAAGCAGGACATGCAGGCTAGCGCTAGTGAACCATTTTACCCGGTGAGTAATGTCCAGACCGTAACGCTTGGAATGGGTTGTTTTTGGAGTCCTGAGGCTTTGTTTGGCCATCTTCCGGGCGTAATTAGAACCCGTACAGGCTATGCGGGGGGCACCTCTATGCATCCTACTTACCGGCAAATGGGGGATCACACCGAGACGATCCAACTGGAGTTCAGCTCGAGCATCATTACGTTTGAAGAGATCTTGGAAGTGTTTTGGAACAACCACAAACCGATTAATATCAATAATTATAAAGGGCGTCAATATTTATCGCTGTTGTTTTATTCAGATGATAAGCAGAGAGAAACGATACAGCATGTTTTGAAGAAGTGGAAAGAGCAAGGCAGGGGCGAGCCTGAAACGGAGATTGCTCCCTATTCCGGATTTCACCTTGCCGAGGCTAAGCATCAAAAATATTATTTAAAACGGTTTCCAAACGCTATAGAAAAGTTGAATGAATGGTTTTCGTCGCAGAATGATTTGAACAACTCGACCTTAGCGGCCCGTTTGAACGGCTTGGCTAAAGGGTATACAAACTTGGAGCGCATCTTGAACGAAGTTGGACAATGGCCGATCCGCTCAGAGCATCAGAAGCTGATGGTTGACCTAGTTAAGCAAATTCGTTGGTAGGAAATGCGTTTTGAAATTAAGAAGGCTTTTGTTCTATTTCTTGCATATGGTACAAAGTGGTAAAATAAAGCGGACAAGTATCAGAACATTTGGAGGGAGTGTCGAGCTTGAAGTATAGGCGACTGGGAAGAACGGATTTAAATGTATCGGTAATCGGTATCGGAACATGGCAGTTTGGAGGAGAATGGGGCCAGGAATATTCGCAGCAGGAAGTGGATATGATTCTCGACAAAGGTCATGAGCTGGGCATTAATCTGATTGATACCGCAGAATGTTATGGCGATCATCTTTCGGAGTCTCTCATTGGAGACTATATCAGCCGCCGCAAACGCGAGGATTGGATTATTGCTACGAAGTTCGGACATCATTTCCATGAGCGCTTCACGCGTACTGACGAATTTAACGCTGATGGGGTTATTACGCAGCTCGACGCGTCGCTGAAGGCTTTGAAGGTCGACTATATTGACCTGTACCAATTTCATTCCGGACCAGATCAAGCGTTCGATAACGATGAACTATGGACTGCGCTGGATAAGCAGGTGTCGGCGGGGAAGATTCGTTTTCTTGGGACATCGATTGGCAGCAACGATAACCTTCATCAAACGGAAGCATCATCGAAAGTGAACGCCCGCGCTATTCAAGTCGTTTATAACAGGCTCGATCGCACGCCTGAAGAGCGGGTGTTCCCGTCCTGCCAGCAGCAGGATTTGGGCGTGCTTGCCCGTGTTCCATTGGCGAGCGGTTACTTAAGCGGTAAATATAGGCCTGGTGCTGTCTTCGGCGCTACCGATGTTCGGCACAGGCATGATGCAGAGAGCACGCGGCTGAAGCTGCTGGAAGTAGAGCATATCCAGCGTGAAGAAGTGCCTAGTGGCGTTTTGATGGCCAGTTGGGCGCTGGCTTGGTGCTTGAAGCATCCTGCGGTTACCGCCGTCATTCCCGGCTGTAAGGACCCTGAGCAGGTTGCCGCAAATGCCAAAGCTGTTGAGATTGTCTCAGACCCGCATCCGCAGGATATTAGCCTCTAGCTTGGCAAACGCATAACGCACGCTTTGTTCTTTGCCAAACGGTATCTTCCATACGCTCTAAGTGAGAAACCCCCGACCTGGACTGGTCGGGGGTCTCTTGCTGTTAAAGCACGATTACTTCATTTCGATACCTTTCGAAATCAGCTACGCGGCACTCCAGCTTCATTCTCGTGCCCTCCG
>DATJKM010000225.1:0-32810 GCA_035491515.1 Candidatus Udaeobacter sp.
GGCTACTGCGTGCATTTCTCAACAGCGATGGTCGTTCTGCTTCGCACGCAGGGCATCCCGGCCAGATGGGTGAAGGGCTTCACACCCGGCACTCCGGTGGGTGCGAGCACGAGCGGCGATACGTTAGGAACTGGAAATTCAGGCGGTAGTGGCGCGCTGGGCGCGGGAAGCGCTGATGGGGCAAGCTCGAGGAGTGATGCGCTAAGCGCGGACAGCTTGGAAATGGTGAACTATGAGGTTAGAGGCTCCGATGCGCATGCCTGGGTTGAGGTTTATTTCCCAGGCGCAGGCTGGGTGCCCTTCGATCCGACGCCGGGATTTAGCGGCGTCGTGAATGTCGCGTCCGCCGGCACTGCGGACGGCGCGCTCGCTGCTCCCGTATTGGGAGCAGCATCGGCGAGCGGAATAGGCAGCGAAGCCTTTGGGTTTAGCGAGGCGGGCTTTGCGGGTCTCGCCGCTTCTATTGAGGCGGCAGCAGAGCAAGCCGCCTCAGCAGTGGCGCGAGGGGCAGACGCCCTCGCGCATGCGGCGCAGAGCGCCGCCAAAGGCGCAGCGGCGGCATCGCCCGCCGCTGCAGCAGCCGCAGGCGCGGCCGCGCTAGCGCTTGCGGCCGCGGCCATTGCTGCGGCGCAGCGTCAGCGGCTCCGCCTTGCGCTGGCGCTGCGCCGATATGGCGCGGCTCATGCTAGCGCAGCCGCGCCCTATCCGTCACATGAACCCGTGACGGATACAAATGCCCGCGTGCGCCACGCCAAAGCGCGCGGCCGCGGTCAGACCACCGCGCCGCCCGGCGAAGAAGGGCGGCTGCGCAGCAGCTTTATCGCTGTCACCAAGGCGCTTGATCCGCTGCTGCATCGCCGTTTCGGCGAGTATGCGCAGGGGCAGACAGCGCGTGAATACGCGCTTGCCGCCGAACCGTTGCTTGCGGCCGAGCAGCAGGATGCGCTCCGCCAGCTTACTATCTGGATTGAGGAAGCGCAGTTCGGTGCTCCGGGACCATGGCGGGGCGCGCCGACGCCAGCCGCGCTGCGAACCGTCCTGCGTGTGCTGGATAAGCAGCCGGTTCACAAAACGAAGCGGCCTTCTGCTGTCAAAGCTCCCAATTAGCCACAGCCTGAGGCAATCGTCGAGCATCCGCCGTCCGATAGCAATGGAAGATGAACCAAGAAATTTGCATGTATGATGTGAGCCGACAGCGTGCAGCAACCAAATTATACAAACGAGCTGCATGATTAACAGGAATAGCTCCTGTTAATATTACATCTATACACTCAACAGTCTCATTTAGCGGGAATTTCTCCATGTTATTTGGAGAAAGTAGCCCTTTTACGTGATGATGCGTTGAATTAGAGGGAGTAATTCCTGATAAATCATGCGCGAACCTGTTCGTGAGCAAATTAGATGGAGTTTTTCCTGTAAACGGGCGCCGGATTAGATTGAGCTTTCCTGTGAAGGAGCCGCTATGAAGCTTGCCCTGTAAACGGGTACCGGATTGGATTGAGCTTTTCCTGTTAAAGGTGCCGGATTTGATGTTTTTCTTGTGAAATAGACGCCGGACGTGCCGGTCAGAGTATTATTTTCCATCAGTCTGTCACATCTCCCGAGGCGCTTTCCGCGAGCTTCAATCGCGTGAAGCGTCTCGTTATTTTCGTCTATTCGGTATGCCCTGGCGTTTAACATAAACCTCTGTTTGTGCGGGTTTACCGGCTCTCGGATTGACCTCTGCACCTTCTCCTACGAATTGTCACGCTGATTCGCCTTGACTCGCTCAAACCGCCTTATATATAATTACTACATAATTTGAGGGAGGCTCGGTAATGACTAAGCAAAATGAAATCATCGTTGTTCTCGATTTTGGAGGACAATACAATCAACTAATTGCACGCCGTATTCGTGATTTGGGCGTATACAGCGAGCTGCTGCCTTACAACACGTCGGTAGAACGGATCCGCGAATTACAGCCGAAAGGTATCGTATTCTCGGGAGGACCGGCTAGCGTTTATGAAGAAAACTCACCAATGGTAGACCCGGCTATTTACGATTTGAACATTCCTATCTTCGGTATTTGCTACGGCATGCAGCTGATGTCGCACCAGCTCGAAGGCAAGGTTGAGCGCGCGGGCAAACGCGAGTACGGCAAAGCAGAGGTTGAATTTGTGGAAGGCTCTCAAATCGGCTTTGGTCTGGACAAGGTTCAATCGGTTTGGATGAGCCATGGCGACCACGTTGTTGAGCTGCCTTCGGGCTTCAAGGTTGACGCTAGCACGGAGCATGCTCCAGTTGCGGCAATGAGCCATCCGGAGCGCCAATTTTATGCGGTTCAGTTCCACCCGGAGGTTCGCCATTCCGAGTTCGGTAACGAGATGATCCGCAACTTCCTTTACAACATTTGTGATTGCGACGGCACATGGACAATGGAATCGTTCATTGAAGATACAATTCGCGACATCCGTAACCAAGTTGGCGACAAAAAGGTGCTGTGCGCGCTTTCCGGCGGCGTAGACTCTTCCGTTGTGGCGATTCTTCTGCACAAAGCGATCGGTGATCAGCTTACTTGTATGTTTATCGACCACGGCATGCTGCGTAAAGGCGAAGCTGAAGGCGTTATGGAAACATTCGTCGGCAAATTCGATATGAAAGTTCTAAAAATCGATGCGCAAGAGCGTTTCCTTAGCAAGCTGAGAGGCGTAGAGGATCCTGAGCAAAAACGAAAAATTATCGGTAACGAATTTATATACTCGTTCCAAGAAGAATCGGATAAATTGGATGACTTTGAATTTTTGGCTCAAGGCACCCTTTATACGGATATCGTTGAGAGCGGTACAGCTACGGCACAAACGATCAAATCTCACCATAACGTTGGCGGCTTGCCTGAAGATATTAAGTTCAAGCTCGTTGAGCCTCTTAAGGCGTTGTTCAAGGATGAGGTACGGAAAGTCGGCGAAGAATGCGGACTTCCGGAAGCAATCGTATGGCGTCAGCCATTCCCGGGTCCGGGTCTTGCGATCCGTGTCCTTGGTGAAGTAACGGAGGACAAGCTCCATATCGTCCGTGAATCCGATGCGATCCTTCGTGATGAAATTGCAAAAGCCGGTCTTGACCGCGAAATTTGGCAATACTTCACTGCGCTTCCGAATATGAAGAGCGTAGGCGTTATGGGCGATGCCCGTACGTATTCGTACACTGTAGGCATCCGCGCTGTAACTTCCATCGACGGTATGACAGCCGACTGGGCGCGTATCCCTTGGGATGTGCTCGAAAAAATCTCAGTGCGCATCGTAAACGAAGTGGACAATGTCAACCGTATCGTCTATGACGTTACGTCGAAACCGCCTGCAACCATCGAGTGGGAATAGTCGTACCGTATCTGAATTAACAAGAAATAAACCGCCCGGACAAGCTCCAGGCGGTTTATTTTTGTTGTGCATTCATCACTATCCAAAAAAATCGGTAACGAATGATAATATCAGCAGGACAGCCATCAATGAACCGGTACAATATGCACGCCTCAAACTTGCACCTGCTTTGTTTAAAGCCGCAGTCCCATGCAGCGTATGCCCGCCGGATCTTGCGACGACCGATCTGAAATACATAACAGCACCAAGAAGGACAATCGATATCTCGACAGCACCGCTAGCGGCCGGATGTTCCCAAAGCCGGAGACCGAGCAGAGGCCGCTCTCCGCTATTTCCGGGCAAAATAGGCAGATCGCTTCGATGCACAAGCAAATCAAGCAGCCAGTGGCTGAAGGTTATCGAGCCAATAACGATCGCGCTGCGCCTGTTCCAAACGCGCCATGCGATGAAGCTGGAAATAACTGCTATAAGAAGTGCTCCTACGAGGGAATGCGTGTAGTCGGCATGAATGACAGCTTTGCCATAACCGGCTTCCTCATTCGGTTCTATGGTTTCAACGCCTGTGAGCAGAAGGGGAATGAACACGATATCCAAAAGCTGCGTACTGACCATTATTGCCCATAAGGGAACCTTTGGTTCCATCGCTTTGACAGCAGCCGCAAGTCCAAAATGTCCGGCAATCATCTATTTTGCCTCCTTCGTGTTTATTCGCGAATCAAGCCAGCCGCATACGACTGTAAACAAAAAGAGGAATAATAAGAATGTCAATTCTCAACCCTTCTTTCGCTAAGCTGCTTGCCAAATCCGAACATCAATGCCTCAAAAGCATCGTCGAAGGTGGAGGAGAGGCGGGTCATAATCGAATCGACGCTCTCTTCTGAATGGGTATACGTGCCGACAATCCCGCGCAGCATATAGAAATAAATACGAGAGAAACTTAGGAGCTGCTCGCCATCAGGTAAATTAAGTTTGGTTTTCAACAGCTTCACAATAATGTTGAACATCTGATTGCGTAAGCGGTTGATCTCGAGATCAGGCTCCAACTCATCAACGGGAACGGATTTTACCTCGAAAAAAATGGCATACATGCTCCTGTTGTTCAAGCAGAACCGGATAAACCGTTCGTTCAACCGTTGAAGCTTCTCGTCCGAGGACAAAAATGCATCATCGGCTATCGTGTCGAGCTCAGCTTTAAGCTGCTGCAAGGGCTGCATGGACAGGGCGTGAAGCAAGGCTTCCTTATCTTGAAAATAAATATAGATCGTCGTATGGGAGCAGCCGGCTTCGCTCGCGATTTCTCTAATCGTTACCGACTCGTAGCCGCGTTCGCCGAACAGCTTCTCGGCTGCAGCGACAATCGAGCGTTTCGTTTCCTCAGAACGCATTTCTTTTTTCGTAGCGATAGGGAACCCTCCTTATTTTAATATATAACCAATGGTTACTAACCGATGGTTATATATTATCGCGTACTGACAGATGTTGTCAATATGCCTTCTTCTGCTGTAATTTGTGATAATAGCATTAGCAAACCTCGGCGAACGCTTTAAATTCAATGTGACAATTCTCTCCAATCAGCAAAGACCGGATCGAGCTGCCATGTAGGCAGGATGCCATCTGAGCTGCGCGACTAAATCAAGAGTAATATAGTATCGTAACATCGTTCTTTTTCATTAGTAGAGCGGTGTTTTTTAATTTAAAATATAAGTAAGTATAAATCCGAATTTTATGAGGAGCGTGACCGATATGGTTTTTCTTGGGGTAGATGCAGGAGGCAGCAAGACGCATGCCCTGCTCGTAGATGAGACTGGTCATGTGCTTGGCAGAGGGCTCGGAGGAAATGGGAATCACCAGACAGCGTTTGAGGCAGCGAGGAACAGCATTGCTGATGCTTGTCAGAAAGCGCTGCACGAAGCGGGTGTGACGAAGGAGCAGGTGACGTTCGCTTATTTCGGACTCGCTGGAGCGGACCGCGAGCCTGACTATGCGATTTTGCGTCCGATGATGGCCTCGCTTGACTTCAAACAACATGCGATCGCATGCGATACGATGATCGGCATGCGTGCCGGAACAAACCGACCGTACGGGGCGGTAATCATCAGCGGCACCGGCTTTAATGCGGCGGCCCGCAGCCCGCATGGAGATGAGCTTCAGTATGGAGGCTTTGGCTATTTGTTCGGAGACGGGCAAGGCTCGGGCACCGATCTGGCCATTCACGCCTTCCGCACCGCCATCCGCGCCTCAGAAGGGAGGGAGCAAGCGACCCTGCTGAGCGAGCTGGTGCCACAGCGGCTTGGTTATCATACGATACAAGAGATGTACGACGATGCGCTCTATAACGGCAAACGGCCAGACCATGCGCTTGCTAAGGTGATGTTCGAGGCTGCAGGGCAGGGCGATGCGGTGGCGATTCGTATTTTGCAGGAGGCTGGCAGAGAGCACGCGAATGCGGCAAATGCGCTCATCAAGCGTCTTGGCATGGAGCAAGAACATTTTGACGTTGTGCTGGCTGGCAGCGTGCTGTCCCGCGGAAGCACGCCGCATATGGTAGACGCGATTCAGGAGGAGCTCGCAGCGGTCGCACCCTATGCGAAAACCGTAAAGCTAACGGTTGACCCGGTCGTCGGAGCGGTCATGAGCGCGATGGATAGCAGCGGCTTTGCGATTAACGCAGACGTGGACGCTGCATTGAGGAAAATAACCTTTCGCGTAATTCCGGATAAATAGACTCGAATACTTTGAAGGAGGCCCACCAACCCATGACCATGATGCCCCAAAACCCATTAAAGGTCGCCGTTATCGGCGGCGGTTCCTCGTACACGCCCGAAATCGTAGAAGGCTTCATCAAAAAATACGACGAGATGCCGATCCGCGAGCTTTGGCTCGTTGATATCGAGGAGGGCCGCCATAAGCTGGCGATCGTCGGCGGGCTTGCGAGGCGGATGGTCCAGAAGGCCGGATTGCCCATAGAAGTGAAGATGACGTTGGACCGCCGCGAAGCGATTGCCGGAGCTGACTTCATAACGACGCAAATGCGGGTTGGTCTGCTCGAAGCAAGGCGCCGGGATGAGCATATCCCGATTTCTCACGGCGTAATCGGACAGGAGACGACGGGGCCGGGCGGCATGTTCAAGGCACTGCGAACGGTGCCTGTTATTCTTGACATTTGCAGAGATATTGAAGAGCTGGCGCCGGATGCGTGGATGCTTAATTTTACGAATCCGGCAGGAATTGTGACGGAAGCCGTACAGAAGCACAGCCGCGTGAAGACGGTCGGTCTCTGTAATTCTCCCATTAACTTTCAAAAGTTTCTTGCCAAGGAATACGGTGTCACCGAACGTGAAGTATTGCCTGAATTCGTGGGCATCAACCATCTGCACTGGATTACGGCCGCCTACGTGAATGGCGAGGATAAGCTGCAGGAGATGATCGCCGGCGGCCGCGATTATTCGGCTTCGAACGTAGCGGCTTTGGATTGGGACGCGGATTTTCTTAGCTCGTTAGACGCGCTGCCTACTTATTATCTTCGATACTTCTATATGCCGGATGCGATGCTTGCGGATATGAAGGAGTCGCTCGGTAAAAACGGTACGCGTGCGGATATCGTGAGCCGGGTGGAGGAGGAATTGTTCGAGCTGTACAAGGATGTTAATTTAAGCGAGAAGCCTAAGCAGCTGGAGAAGCGCGGCGGTGCTTATTATTCCGAGGCAGCCGTTAATTTGATGCATGC
The DNA here is from genome assembly GCA_035491515.1 of Candidatus Udaeobacter sp. Taxonomy (GTDB): domain Bacteria; phylum Bacillota; class Bacilli; order Paenibacillales; family Paenibacillaceae; genus Pristimantibacillus. The sequence continues at coordinate 7,084 of DATJKM010000225.1, forward strand.
TCTGTACACGGATAAGCGGGATATTCAGACGTTGAACGTGAGAAACGGCGGCATTATCGGTTTCCTGCCGGAGGATGCAAGCATCGAGGTCAACTGTGTCGTTACGGCGCAGGGCCCGATTCCGCTGCCGCTGCAGCGTGTTCCCGAGCAAATTAAAGGACTCCTGCATGCCGTGAAAACGTACGAATCGCTGACGATCCAGGCCGCCATTAGCGGAGACAGAGGCATCGCGCTGCAAGCGCTGGTGCATCATCCGCTCGTTCCGGGCGTTGCTGTCGCGAAGATGCTGCTTGAGAAAATGCTTGAGGCGAACAAAGCGTATTTGCCTAATTTTTACAAAAGGTAACGAAAGCAGTCTGCCCATATGGCAGCATATAGGAGGGGCGGGAGAAACGATCCCGTCCTTTTTTAATACGAGAAAGCACAATTTGGGCCTTCCTTCACAATCTGTGTTAAATCGTCGGGAAATGTAAACTTTGTTTTGGAACGATTTCAAGCTTGTCTTTTTGGCTGTTTACGCCACGCAGACGTTTATTGGGAAACGTAGATCTATTTTTTAGGCCTATTTGATGCGATTTTAATTAGTGGGATTAAATAGGTCTAGTATTTAGATCTGCGGGATGGATAAAGAGGGCTTGTTAGGCGTTACAGGAGAGAAATTGCAGAGTGAGGTCTATAAAATAGAGCTATTTCCTCAAAACCAGGGAAAAGGAAAGAAATAGATCTACTTTCTAGCTATATATTCGATCCCTGTAAACATAGCTGCGGTCGTCGGTCTAAAATTTATATTCATTTTTACATTGACATTATGGCAAAACGATTATAAGATTACTATTGTTGTTGAGTATGATAATCATTATCAAATAAATGAGAACGGATATCATACATAATCAAAGTGAGTTAGGGTTTGAAAAAAATAGGGGGTAAGAGGAAATGAATAAACGTTTAATGAGTCTGATTATGGTCATCGCCATCATGCTGGTCGCGGCTGGCTGCGGTGCAAGCAAAGCGAATAATACGGCAGCGGGCAGCGAGAAAAGCGGTAATGCTGCCGAGACAAACGCAAGCGCCGAAGCAGCAAGCGGCCCCATCGTTGTGAAGGATGCTAAAGGCGAAGTAAAGCTTGATAAGCCGGCCCAGAAGGTCGTTGTATTGGAATGGACGTTCACAGAAGATATTATTGCGCTTGGCATGCAGCCTGTCGGTAATGCCGACAATGAGAACTATAAGCTGTGGGTAACCTCTGAGGCTCTCTTGGATGCAGGCGTTACTGACGTCGGTTTCCGTCATGAACCGAACCTGGAGACGATCGCCGCGCTTAAGCCGGATTTGATTATCGCGAATACGGATAGCCACGAAGCAATATACGAACAGCTGAAGGGCATTGCGCCGACGCTGATATTTAATCTTTACCCGCTTGAAGGCCAAGGCGAGCAATACAGCCAAATGGAAGAAATGTTTAAAGCGATCGCCGCTGCGGTAGGCAAAACGGCGGAAGCGGACAAAGTACTCGCCGATTTGGATCAGCATTATACGGATGCGAAGGCGAAGCTGGCTGCAGCCGGCAAGGAAGGCTTGAACTACGTGTTGACGCAGGCATTCAGCTACCAGAACGCAGCGACAATGCGCTTGTTCACAAACAACTCCTTGGCGGTGCAAACGCTGGACCGCATCGGCCTCAAAAATGATTGGAAATCGGAGAACTTCGAGCTTTACGGCTTTACAACCTCGACGGTTGAAGCATTGCCGGCGGTACAGGATACGAACCTGATTTATATCGTTCAAAGCAATGACGATATTTTCTCGAACAACTTAAAGGATAATTCCGTATGGAACGGCCTTAACTTTGTGAAAGAAAAACGCACCTTCGGATTAGACGGCACAACATGGGTATTCGGCGGCCCGCTCTCTTCTAAAGTGATCGTGGACCAAGTCGTAAACGCATTAACGAAATGAGCGGCATAATGGAGAGCCGCAAAAACGAAGCCTCGTTGGGAATGATTTGGCGAATGATCGGTATATTCGGGGGCGGCCTTGCCGCCCTTTTCGTTCTGTCCGTACTGAGCCTATGCTTCGGGGAAGCTCAAATTCCGGCAGCCGCCGTATTTGAAGGGTTATGGCATCGGCAAGACGTGATGGATCATAATCTGCTATGGGATATCCGGATGCCGCGGACGATTATCGGTATTATTGCCGGGGCCGCGCTTGCGGCGGCTGGCGCGTTATTGCAGACGATAACGAGAAATCCGCTCGCTGCATCCGATACGCTCGGCATTAATGCCGGCGCTTACTTTATGGTCGTGCTTGGCATGGTCGCTTTTCCCGCGCTGCAGGATCAATTTCCTTTTTTATTAGCGGCAGCAGGGGGGTTCCTCGCGGCGCTTGCCGCGTATTTCCTCGGCGGCGGCAAGGCGGCAACGCCGGTTCGGCTGGCCTTAGCCGGTATGATCGTCTCGATGGTGCTCGGAGCGTTTACGTCGGCGATTCATATTTTTAAGGAAACGGAAACGCAGTCGCTGTTTTTATGGGGCTCAGGCACCTTGATTCAGCTCGATTGGAGCGGTGTGGAATATGCATGGCCTTTTGTCGTCGCCCTGCTCGCCGTGGCTATATTCGGGGGACGGCAATTCGATGCGCTTGAGCTTGATGAATCGACCGCGCGCTCGTTAGGGCAGCGCGTTGGCCTAACCCGCGCTGCGGGACTGGCGCTTTCCGTGTTCATGGCCGCCATAGTGGTCAGCGTGGTTGGACCGATCGGCTTCGTCGGGCTGGTAGCTCCGCATCTCGTTCGGCTCACCGGTATTCGCAAGCATCGCTTGCTCATTCCTGCTAGCGCGCTCTGGGGAGCGCTGCTTATTACGGCAGCGGATCTGCTTGCACGCATGGTTCGCAGCAGCTTGGGTGAAATGCCGGTAGGCGCAGTGATGGCGATCATTGGAGCTCCTTGGCTCATATGGCTGGTGCTTAGCAAAATGAAGCATATCTCCGGTTCCGGTACGGGGCAGTCCTCGATGAACGTTGGGGGCGTCGTGCTTCGCATGCGCTTCGTTCCGACCGCTGTTTTCATGACGGTGCTGTTAGCCGTCATCATCATTGTCAGCCTGTCGCTTGGCGGGACGAAAATTCCAATCGCTGATTTGCTTAGCAGTCTCGTGGGAGCAGGGGATTCTTCTTACTCCGTTCTGCTGAACTTGCGTCTGCCCCGTACGCTCGTCGCTGCAGGTGGCGGAATTGCGCTGGCTATCAGCGGTGTTCTCATCCAAAGCGCTGTCCGGAATCCGCTTGCGGACGCCTCTATCATTGGGGTTACCTCGGGCGCGGGCTTTGGCGCGTTAGTCGTGCTGGTTGTATGGCCGACCCTGCCGATTTTTGTTCTTCCGATTGCCGCGGTTGCGGGCGGTATTATAGCTGCCGCTTTTGTATTTTTCCTGGCTTGGCGCAAATCACTGAACCCATCGGTTCTTATTTTACTCGGAATCGCGGTGTCGGCGATCGGCTCGGCAGGGATACAAGCAATGATCGTTAAGGCGAGTCTTTGGAGCAGCACAGCCTTCGTCTGGATAACCGGCACGACTTACGGACGAGGCTGGAACCAGTTTAACAGCATTTTTATTTTTCTTCTTATCCTTGTGCCGGCCGCGTATTACTTGGGCAGAAAATTTGATCTGCTGGCTTTCGGCGACGAAAGCTCAACGGGCTTCGGCCTGCCGGTCCGGGGAACGCGGTTTTGGGCGATGATCATCGGCGTGCTGCTTGCAGCCGGTGCGGTTGCGAGCGTAGGAACGATTGGCTTCCTCGGCCTAATGGCACCGCATGCGGTGCGGATGATGATCGGGCATCATACGAGACGCTCGATTGTATTGTCGGGGCTGCTCGGCGGGTTATTGCTGGTTATCGCCGATACGGTCGGAAGAACGGTGATGGCGCCGAAGGAAATACCGTCAGGCCTTATCATCATGCTGATCGGAACGCCTTACTTCCTATTCCTCATGTATCGGTCACTCATCAAGAAGGTGTAATATTTTTTTGAAAATAATATTAGAGACGAATATTCAAGGTATTTATCGTCATTAACGTTCGTGAATGCTGTTGACAAAGTGGATATATTCTCATTAAAATTGTATACGGAAAACAACAACAGCATATCTTTTCGTATAATCTCAAGAATCGGCTTGAGAGTCTCTACTCGGTCACCGTAAATGATCAGGCTACGAAAATGGCGGAAAAGCCCGCAGCGGTCCGGCAGGTATACTTTTCCCCTTTTTGCAGAGCCTAGGAGAAATGCGTTTTATTGCATTTTTTTCTAGGCTTCTTTGTTTGTTCCACCACATTTTTGGGAGGTTAGTAATCAAAATGGAACGTTTCTTTCGCTTAAAGGAACACGGAACAAATGTCAGAACAGAGATTATGGCAGGGCTGACGACTTTCATGACGATGGCATACATATTGGCCGTCAATCCAATCATACTTACGCCAGCAGGGCTGGACTGGACTGCAGTGTTTTTGGCTACGGCGCTTGCTGCCGGCATTTTCACAATCGCGATGGGCTTGTTCGTTAACTTTCCTGTCGCGCTTGCTCCGGGAATGGGGCTAAATGCGTACTTTGCTTCGGTCGTTATCGCATCGGCGTCAACGGACACGCCGATCTCACCTGCAATGGGGCTGACAGCTGTCTTTATTTCAGGTATTATCTTTATCATTTTGACGCTGACGCAAATTCGCCAAATGCTCATAACCGCTGTTCCTGACAGCCTGAAGCATGCGATTACAGTCGGTATCGGCTTGTTTATTACGATTATCGGCTTGAAGAACAGCGGCATCATGACGATCGCCGTATCGAGCTTCACGGATATCAAGGCGGGACAATTTACACCGGTTAGCGGTCCCGAAACCGTTATTCAGCTGGGAAGCTTCCACAATGAAACCGTTGTGCTTACGATTATTGCTTTGCTTCTCATCGGCGTGCTGATGGTGCTTCGCGTACCGGGCGCGATTTTGTTCGGTATTCTTGGCACGACGATTATTGCGATTCTGATTGGCCATGTTGACGTGAAAGCTGCATTTACTGGCCAAACCTGGGTGCCTGATTTCTCGAAAATGAACTTCTGGCATTTTGACTTTGCAGGCGTGTTCGAGGTCGGACTTGTAACTGTCATTCTAACGTTCACGTTCGTCGAGATGTTCGATACGTTCGGTACGCTAGTCGGTACGGCAAACCGCGCCGGTTATATGAAGGATGCGGAGGCGGGCAAAAAACGGGTAGGTAAGGCGATGTTTGTGGATGCCATCGGCGTCAGCGGCGGCGCGGTGCTCGGCACGAGCACCGTTACGGCATTCGTAGAGAGCTCCGCAGGCATTGCGCAGGGCGGACGTACGGGACTAACGGCCGTAACAACAGGCATTTGCTTCCTGCTCGCCATCTTCTTATCGCCGGTCGTTGCGCTCGTTCCGGGTGCGGCAACGGCTGCCGCACTCATTATCGTAGGCGTATTGATGATGCAATCGGTAAAAGATATCGATTTTTCGGATATGGTTTACGCGATTCCTTCTTTCCTGACACTGGCTTTAATGCCGCTTACGTACAACATCGCGAACGGTATCTCGTTCGGTATCGTATCGTTCGTGCTGCTTGCAACGGTTGCTAACGCGACCGGCAAAGGCAAGTATAAGGTACACTGGCTCATGTGGATTTTAGCGGTGCTGATCATTGGCCGTTACGTATTTATGGGCGGGGAATAGGTCATACCATCTTTATCAAATGTGGAAGAAGCAGCGCTGGACCGGCGCCGCTTCTTTTTTTTGCAAATTCTTATGCTTTTCACCGGCTAGATCATTTTCAGCTTTAATTTGTTATAATTTTGGAAATGGACTTCGGTATGCGGGAAGGGGAGCATTATGCATCACGTAGATTTGAATTGCGATATGGGAGAGGGCTTCGGCGTCTATCGGACGGGCCCTGACAGCGAGCTGATGAAATATATTACGTCAGCGAATATTGCGTGCGGCTTTCATGCTGGAGATGCTGCGACGATTCGCCGCACGGTCAAGCTGGCGCTTGCCCACGGAGTCGCAATTGGCGCGCATCCCGGGCTGCCTGATTTGGCCGGCTTTGGCAGGCGGGAGATGGCGATTACACCGGAGGAGGCGTATGAGCTGACCATTTATCAGCTTGGGGCCGTATATGCTTTCGCCAAATCCGAAGGAGGCAGCGTCGCGCATGTGAAGCCGCATGGCGCACTGTATAATATGGCTGCAAAGAGCAGGCCCTTGGCTGACGCGATAGCGGAAGCGGTCTATAAGGTAGAGCCGAGTCTGCTGCTGTTCGGTCTAGCGGGCAGCGAGCTCATCCGGGCAGGCGATGCGATCGGGCTGCATACGGTCAATGAAGTGTTCGCAGACCGGTCCTATGAAGCGGATGGGTCGCTTACGCCGCGCGGGACGGAAGGAGCCGTCATTGCCGACCCTGCTCTTGCCGCAGGGCAAGCGCTCCAAATGATCAAGGACGGCGAGGTTCGTACGCGGCAGCAGAGCGGATATATTTTAAAAGCGGATACGGTATGCGTGCACGGGGACACGCCAGGCGCTGCCTCGCATGTCAGGCAGCTGCGCGCAGCGTTAGAGGCAGAAGGCATTACCGTTAGGAAGGCGGGTAGATGAGGATGGAGAAGGAGATAACCGATTCGCGTATTCAGCATGAGCTTCAAGCTCTCGGCGATTGTGCCGTCATCATTCGTTTGGGCAGCGTCATCGACGCAGAAACGAACCGAATCGTAATGAACCTCAGCCATTATATAGAGGAGCGGCCATTTGCCGGGTTCATCGAATGCGTTCCATCCTTTGCGGCGCTGGCTATCCATTATGACCCGCTGCTAGTCAAGAGAAGCCGTATTTCCACAGAGCTTCAGCACACATCGATTTTTGAAACGGTATGCTCGCGTCTGCAGCCGTTCCTAGCCGCAGCAGAGCAGCAGAGCGATTCGGATAAGGAAGGAAAAACGATAGAAATCCCTGTTTGCTATGGCGGAGAGCATGGTCCGGATCTTGGCTTTGTAGCCGCTCTTAACGGACTTACGGAAGAAGAGGTTATCGCCATTCATGCCGGAGGCTCTTATCTGGTTTATATGCTCGGTTTTGCACCGGGCTTTCCTTATTTGGGCGGCATGTCCGATAGGATTGCCGCGCCAAGGCATCAAACGCCGAGAACGAGCATTCCGCAAGGAAGCGTTGGCATTGCCGGCGGACAGACGGGTGTCTATTCAGTTGCAACGCCGGGCGGCTGGCAGTTGATCGGCAGAACTCCGGCCTTGCTGTTCCGGCCTCAAGATGATGTTCCAAGCTTACTGCAACCGGGTGATTCGGTGCGGTTCAAGCCGATATCGAGTAAGCAATATGAGCTATATGTAGAGGGTGTGCTATGAGTATATACGTCGTTCGTCCAGGCTTGATGGCTACCATTCAAGACCTCGGCAGGTATCGGTTTCAAAAATACGGAGTTGTGGCCAGCGGTGCAATGGACACAGGAGCGGCGCGCGCAGCCAACCTGTTAGTCGGCAACGGAGATCATGAAGCGGTCCTGGAGATAACGCTTACCGGAACAGAGCTGCTTATCGAGACGGATACGCTGCTCTCTATATGTGGCGCGGATATGTCTGTAACGGCAAACGGGGAGCGCCTCCCTTTATGGAGGCCGGTGCTGGTTCGCGGAGGAGTGTCCGTCAAGTTCGGAGCTTGCGGGTCCGGCTGCCGATCTTATTTAGCCGTAGCGGGCGGGTTTGATGTACCGGAGGTTATGGGAAGCAAAAGCACTTATTTGCGGGGTGCCATTGGAGGCTTCAAGGGAAGAGCGCTGAGGTCAGGAGATGTGCTGGCTGCACGTACTCCCGGACGGCTATCAGAGCGCATAACGCATTTCCTGGGTAAAGACATGAATGGCAGCTTTGCAGTTCCGGGCTGGCATGCGAGTCACTTTGCCATAGCGGGCAATTTGGCGGACCCGATTATTCGCGCAATGCCAGGCTCTCATTATGAGCGGTTTACAGCGGAGAGTCAGGAGAGGCTGTTCAGCCAAACCTTTCAAATAGCCGTACAGTCCGACCGGATGGGCTACCGGCTCGAAGGCTCGCATAAGCTGATGCTTGCTTCGCCTTTTGAGCTGCTTTCGGAGGCAGTCGTAAATGGAACCGTCCAAGTGCCTCCAGGCGGCGATCCAATCGTGCTGTTGGCTGATAGGCAGACGACGGGAGGATATCCCCGGGTCGCCCAGGTCGCTTCGGTAGATATCCCGGTGTTTGCCCAGCTGAAACCAGGCGACCGTTTCCGCTTTGAAGCGATCACGCAGCATGAAGCGGAGCAGCTTTATTTGGACAACGAACGCGACTTAAAAATGCTGGAAGCGGCAATAACATTAAAATTTAACTCCGCTAACTAACGGGGAGACATTGGACAGAAGCTTCCTATAGCGTGTTAGGGAGCTTATTTAACTTTTCGAATAGCCGGCGCGGTTTTATGCTCTTGCTCAACATAACCATTTTCATTAAAGTAGGTTTCTTGAAGATAAGATATGAATTGCTCGATGCGCTCGTTTTGAGAGGCGTGCGCCTTTTCAACCGAGCTGGCGATTTGCTCTGCGCTCTCTTGCAGCAGCTTCTTAAGACTTTCCTGCGGCAAAGCTTCATTTTTATCAATGATACTGTCGTTATTTGATCTGCTGCTCCTGCGTGTAAATAATTTCTCTAATTTAAAAAGACGATCCAAGCTTAACGCATACATACGTCTTCCGTTTAATAACAAGGCAAATGCGCTTGTATAAAGCGTGAGACTAATTAAATTGATATTGCCTGAAAGCAGAAAGTTAATATGCATAAAGAGGCAAATACAAATGGAAGGCAGTATAAACAAGCCTAAGATGAGAAACACGCCGACAGTAACCTGAACGAGCGGAATCGTATAATTAAACAATGTGATATGATGCAATGCCGTGCCTTCAATAAAATCTTTATAAAAGTGTGCGACATTCGGTTTATCCAATGCCTTTATCAAATAATCGGTAATAAACACGCCAGGCTGGGTAAACCATGAATGTCCGGAAGAGCCGGCTTCTCCTAAAATCTTCGTCATTCCCGCCAGTAGCCAACCCGTTCCGAAAAGAACGCGAATTAAAACAACGATGGATAGACCTCCCCAATGTCCAAGCCGTTTCCCGGTTGGTGAGTCGAGCATCGTATTAACAGCTGCATTTTGCATAATAAAAAATCTCCCCCAAATGAATAGATGAAACCGGAATATATAATAATGATATTCATTATCAATGACTCGGCGATAAGGCTATATTATAAGAAAATATTTAAAAACTATTTAAAACAAAATTAAAAAATGTTAATGATCTGTTTATTCCGCCAATCTGAAATTAATCATTAAAACATCTTAATTATTTTTTAATTAATCCTTTAGATTGTCTTGTTAAAGTGAATGAATGAAAAAGATAATTATTATCAATTGAGAGGTTAGGGGGTGAAACAGCAGTATGAAGCTATCTGTAAGACAAACATCCGTTAGCATTCTTTTTGTCTTAACTTTGCTCATTACCGTTTTTTCACAGGAAGTATTCGCTTATGAGAACGATGGACTTAATGAAAAGGTTGTCCAGACCGCCCGCTTTATTAACACGATCCCTGTGGAATATACACTAGGGGTTAGTAAGGACAGGGAAGTCGTTAATTGGGGTGAATATAAGGAAGCGAAAATATATGTGGGAAGAGCGAAAGCCGAATTCAAATCGATCAGCGGCGCGTTGTCGGAAATTGATAAGGATGCGGTGAAGAGCGTGCAGGAGGGTCTTGATGCGCTCACGCAGCAAATAAATGACCGGGTGGAACCGGATCAAATTGCCTCCTTATCCGCAGAGCTGTCTACTGAGCTTTTGAATGTGGTTGGACTATCGCAAAGCAATGATGATACGGCAACGGTCATTCAAGAGATCAACAAGTCATTGGACAGCTATTACCAAAAGCAGCAGCAGGGCGGCAATGTGGAAGAAGCCTTGGCTGAGGCCATGAACGCTTACGCTTTGTTTGGTCCGCTTGAGTCGGGTATTGCTGCCAAAGATCAGAAGCTGCTCATTCAAATGGAACAAAAGTTTGCGAAATTAAGAGATTACAGTTCTTCGAAACCGGGTGCTGAAGCGGTGCAAAGCGAGATTGATTCTCTCAAAACCGATTTGCAGACCGTTAAACAAATGCTTACAGCACCGGCTCATCCGTTCGCATCCTTTTTGGATTCCTTGACGATTATTTTGCGGGAAGGCTTTGAAGCGATTCTCGTTATCGGAGCTCTAACGTCATTCCTGATCAAATCCGATCATAGGGACAAGCTGAAGAGTGTCTATTGGGGAGCCGGCGGAGCAGTTGTGGCCAGCGTAATCACAGCCATTCTATTGCAAACCGTCTTTAAGATTAGCGGAGCAAACCGGGAAACGTTGGAAGGGGTTACGATGCTTGTAGCTGTGGCGATTCTGATTTGGATCAGCTTCTGGCTCGTTAATAAAGCGAAAGGCTCGCGATGGAAAAAGTTTGTAGAGGGCAGAATGAAAGCTTCGATCACAACGGGAAGTGTATTCACTCTTGGAATGACTGCTTTTTTTGCGGTCTATCGAGAGGGCTTCGAGACCATTCTCTTCTATCAGGCGATATTTTCGATGGGCAGCTCACATGTAACCGCCGTTATAAGCGGGCTCGCGCTGGGATTGGTGCTGCTCGGATTAGTGTACTATCTGATCAACCGTTATGCGGTAAAAATTCCAATGAAGCCATACTTTTTGGCTACAAGCATTCTGCTGAACATTATGGCTTTCAGGTTTCTGGGGTACGGGATTCGCGAATTGCAATTCGCGGGTACTTTAAACGCAACGGAAATGGATGGCATGCCTGACTTGAGCCTGCTGGGGATATACCCGACGGTAGAAGTGGTGGCAGCTCAAGCGGGTTTATTGATCGTTCTATTTATAGGGTTAACTATCAGCTTACGTAAAAAATTTATAGGAGGAACTACACATGCTTCATAAAAAATATTTGTTATCCACGCTCGTATTGTTTTTAGGATTGCTGCTGCTTGCCGGCTGCGGCTCGAAAGCGGAAGATCATTCCAACCATCCGGCGGAGGACGCGGCAGCAACGGAATCCGCGAATGCGGAAACGCAGCCGGTTGACGCTGCGGCAGGTCCTGCGGATGTGCCGATCGGTAAGGAAAACAAATTTGGAACGGAATTTGCATTCGTATTTATTCCTTTGGCAAAGGATGTTCACCCGTCTATGTATCATGGAATGCCTGGAAGCAAAGATGCGGATATTCATCTTGAAGGAGACTTTCATGCAATCGAAGACAATAAGTGGGGATTTGCTCCCGGGGATTGGATTCCAGGCTTGAAGCTTACCTACGAAGCAGTGAATCAACAAACAGGCGATAAATTAGAAGGACGTCTCTATCCGATGACGGCTGCTGACGGTCCTCACTACGGATTAAACGTAAAAATGCCGAGCGAAGGGACCTACGATTTCACATTCTGGGTGGAACTCGATACAGAAAACTTCGCTTATCATGATGTGGATGAATGGTGGACGAAACAAGAATTTAAATATACAGCTGAATATAAAAAACAATAATAGTATTCCGCACAGGCCGCCTCTAAGAGGTGGCTTGTGCTATGTTCTATTCCCATGGTAATTATTTCTCTGATTGACGCGGCACGAGGATTGGTCTAAGATACACAGTATAACTGATAATGATTATCAATGTAATGCAGGGGCTTATTTGCGGGGGTTAAACAGATGCGAATTTTATTGGTTGAGGATGAAGCAAAGGTAGCGCGCTTTATATCGCAAGGGTTGAAAGAGCATAATTACGTAGTGGACGTGGCGAACGATGGCGAGACGGCTTCGGAGCTGACTTACTTGGAAGATTATGATCTTTTGATTGTAGATATTATGATTCCAAAGAAAAACGGGATTCGGCTCATTAGGGAGCTGCGCTCGAACGGATCAAAAATTCCCGTTCTTATTTTGAGTGCCAAAGATTCCGTAGAGGATAAGGTAGAGGGACTCGATACAGGGGCTGACGATTTTATGACGAAGCCGTTTGCTTTTTCTGAGCTGCTCGCCCGTATCCGTTGTCTGCTGCGGCGAAATCAAGAGAATGCATCCCCTCTTTTGCAAGTAGCGGATCTGACGCTGAATCCTTCCACGCGGGAAGTGATTAGGGGCGGGCGCCACATTTTTACGACAAATAAGGAATACACAATCCTGGAATTTATGATGAGAAATGTAGGCAGGATTTTGTCCCGGACCTTAATTCTCGAGCATGTATGGATGGATTCTTACAATACGGGAACGAATGTGGTTGATGTCTACATTAATCATTTGAGAAATAAAATTGACAAAGATTCTGATTTGAAACTGATCCATACAGTTTATAGCGTTGGTTATGTACTTAAAGGAGAAGAATAAAGCAATGATGTTTCCCAAGAGTATGAGCCGGAAGGTTGCAACCTGGCACTCCATTGTCTTTATATCGATTTTATCTCTTTTTAGCGTATTATTATATCTTACATTTTCCAATTCGTTAACCAAAGAAGTGGATTCGAAGTTGGCCAGAGAGGGCGGCAGGATTGCCTATTATATTGAGAATGGACATTCGTCTTCTGAAATCGAAGAATATATGAATGGAATGGCTGTTTCAGCAGCAATTAATAAAGAAGAGATGTACTGGCAAATCGAAAACGATCAGGGCAAAGTCATTGCAGCCTCACAAAATCTGCACGGTCAACACATCAACGTCTCAGGAACTTTGGAGAAGATTGACGAAAATATTTTCAGCTGGGATCCCGAGCTGAATGGAATGCCGCTTCGTGCGATGTCCCTTCCACTGCTATCAACAAATAAATTGACATACAAAATTACGGTTGCTACCTACGACGGGATAAGGCATTTTGCTATCGATCAGTTGCGGAACATTATTATCATCTGCAATTTCGGATTCGTAGGTATTTCAATCGTGATGGGATGGCTGATTTCAAAAAAAACGCTGCGGCCGATTCAGAAAATAATCACTACTACCAATAAGATTACAGCAACAAACTTACATGAGCGGTTGCCTATTGAAGGGCCGGAAGATGAATTGCAGACCTTGTCTAAAACTCTTAATGGTATGATTGACAGATTAGAAATCTCTTTTGCCCAAATCCAGCAGTTCACTTCGGATGTTTCACATGAGCTTCGCACCTCCTTAACGATTATTCGCGGGGAAATGGACGTCGCTTTAAACCGGGATCGATCAGCGGAGGAATATAAGGATGTGCTTCATTCCGCTTTGGAAGAGGTCATCTACTTGTCTGATATGGCAGAAAAATTTTTATATCTGTCCACTAAAACCTCAAACCCAAATCACGTCGAGCTAAAAAAGCTGGACGGAACGCTTCTATTTCAATATGTAACCAATCATTTATGGTCATTGACAGTAAATAAACAGATAGAGCTGCATGTGGGGATCCCGGATTCATTTACTCTAAACGGGGATGAAGATCTGCTGCGAAGATTATTTATTAATTTAATTGAAAATGCAATTAAATACTCTCCTGATGGCGGAGCAGTCGAAATTAAAGCATGCCGTAATAATGAATTTATCCGGTTTGAAGTGACGGATAACGGAATTGGAATTCCCGAGAAGCATTTGCCCTTTATATTTCAACGTTTCTATCGGGCAGATGATTCACGGACAAGAAGCCAGGGCGGAAGCGGATTGGGTTTGTCTTTATGCAAGTGGATTGCAGACGTTCACCAAGGAACGATTGAAATCCGCAGCAAGACGGATCAAGGAACGACGGTCATCGTCAATTTGCCAGCCGGTTAGTGATGTAAGCAGAGGACATGTACCCGCTGATGGTACGTATGAAAAAAAGCGCCGGAGCCGCTGCAGGAGCGGCTTCAACGCTTGAGACCGGACATATTTTTGAGCACCAGCATCAAGTTTGCAGGCTTCTCGGCAAGCCGGCGGGTGAAATAGGGATACCACATGACGCCGTAAGGGACGTAGCAGCGGATGCGGTAGCCCTCTTTGGCTAAACGGACCTGCTCATTCATCCGAAGCCCGTAAAGCATCTGAAATTCGAAAGCGTTTTTAGAAATCCGATGCGTACGCGCATAAGCCTTCACCCAGCTGATGATCGCATCGTCATGCGAGGCGATCGCCGTATATACGCCTTTGTCCAAATGAAGCTTGATCATGCTTTTGAAGCTGGCTATAACCTCCTCCGGCTTCTGATAGGCGACCTCGTCCGATTCTTTATAGGCTCCCTTTACGAGGCGGAGGCTTATGCGCGCTTGCAGCATATCCTTAACGTCCTGCTCTGTCCGGAATAAGTAAGCCTGCAGCACGGTCCCGACATTCGTTAATCCTTCGGCATGGAGCCGTTTTACGATATCGAGCGTCGCTTGCGTGTATGGCGTATTCTCCATGTCGATCCGAACGAAGTTCCGGTGGCGTCTGGCATGCTTAACCACATCGCGAATATTGGCATAGCACGCCTCTTGGTCCAGAGCGAGTCCCATTTGGGTCGGCTTTAGCGATACGTTAGAGCTTGCTTTGCTGGCGGCAATGCCTTCGATAAGCTTTAAGTACTGCTCTTTGTATGCGGCAGCCTCGCTTATATCCCGAATGCCCTCGCCAAGATGATCGAGCGTAGCCATAATGCCGAGCTTGCCGAGCACCTTGATTTCCGTCAAAGCCTCCTCCAGCGTTTCCCCTGCAATAAACCTGCTGGCGAGCCTTTTGCCAAAGGTTGTTGAAAGCTTCTCTACAAGCGGAATTCCTGTAATCGTCAATAATGACTTGCGATACCACTTCGATCCGATGCCCATCTGAGTTGCTCCTTTCCAAAAAGCGTTAGTAGGAGTCTGATTCAAGGAGTTCATTATTAGTATATTCAGAAATCATCGTTATCGCGCTATGCAAGCCTAATTATTTGAAAAACAGGAAGTGCGTCGGCAGCTTGCGAAGCTGTCCGTCAGAAGGCTTATTAATGACGCGGCCGTTAAAAATGAGCGAGGAAGAGCCGCCGCCATCCAGGTTGTAGCCGTCAACGGCGCCATAGCGCTGAAGCAAGAGCTGCATTTCGCCCAGCGTAGCGCCGGAGCTTCCGGATTCGTTGTACCCGTCGGCCACGAGAAACAGCAGCTGGTCATCCTTATAGTTGGCGATAATGGTGCGGGGAGCGCGTTTCGGGCTAGTTTGCCATTTGACCGGAATGGGCTGCAAAGCTCCGCCGCGCATCAAGACAGGCACGAAGGATGCGCCGAACTTCGGATTTTGGGCATCGAGCTGCTGCCGGCTTGCGAATTTCCCGCCGATCAGCTTATTCTGATCGTTTAGGCCGACAAAAAACAGATCCGCATGAGGCGGCTCAAAGCTTGTGGCATAGCTGCCGTCAACGATGGTCGTGCTCAGCGGGTAACGCTTGCCGCGGCCATCGGCAAAGCCGCCTGCATTAATACCCGCGACAGCGTGGTGGCGATTCACGGCGGCTAGCGTTGTCTCCGCCTTGCCGAGCTCATCCCCGCCAAGCGACATCGTCATCGCGTCACTGCTCTTCAGCTTCACTTTGAGCGCATACGCCGAGAAGTTTTCCGCTTTGATGTAAAAAAGCTGTGCTCTCAGCTTGTCCGATTCGAGTGTAGCCGCGGCATTGCCTAGCTTGCTGGTTATATTGCGGTCGTATATGATCAGAGGCCTCACTGCTTGCGACGCGGCGATTGATGAAATTTTCGCCATTTCGGCATTTGTTTGCTTATACAGCTTCAATTGCTTTTGAATCGATTCACGAGTTTGCGACGCGGTTTCCTGGGCGTGATCAAGGCCTGTTGCGGCAGGCGTAATATCGGCTTGAGGGAGTCTTGCCTGCTCGGTTACAGGCAGCGGAAACGCTTCTGCAGATAATTGAATGACAATATCGGATATCAGCAGCCAAATCATAATGCCGAGAAAAGGCGCGATGGCAAGCAGTGCTGTACGGTTTAACGCTTTGACGGTGATGTTCATTTGAGCACATCCAGGTTCTTCTGCAGCTCGTTCAGCTGCTTCTTCACTTCGTTCAATTGCGTGTACAGCTTATTGCTGTTGTCGGTTTTGGAATCTGCGTTATCCTTCGTGAACGTAAGCAGCTCATTCAGCGCATCGACTTTGGCCTTCAGCTCGGCAAGATCGGAAGTGTAGCTCGTCTGCAGCTCAAGCATGCGAGCCTCGTAGTCTTTCTGCATCGCCGAAATTTGACCGGCGGTTTGACGCTCCAGATCAGCGGACAGCGTCTGCTGGATCCGGTCCGCATACCATTTGGCCCCTAGTATGCCGGAGCATATAATCATGAGCCATACGAAGACGAAAAGGAGGAAGGTCCGGTTTCCTTTCTTTTTGCGTGTCTTCTTGTCGTATTGGCTTGCAGTGCGTTGTTCCAAAATCAAGTCGTTCATTCTATTCATTCACCTCTCTTGTTGGTCACTTGCATGAAAGATCGGATGAACGAACTGCAAGCATTAGGGTTCATAACTTTAGACATCAACCGACGCTAAATAGTTGCGTATGTCATCTTATTGTAACAAAGAGAGGAATAGATGTCTGTGACATGTGGGAATTTCTTGTAAATTTTAAAATTCAGCGGAACATTTATTCCCTTAGCTGCGTCTAACCCTACGGAATGCGGCAGACTATGCTGCAAAATTGGAAGGAGAACAGGATGAATAGAGAGAGATGGATTAAGCGAACGGTCAGGCAAGTAATCGCGGCAAGCTTGCTGGTTTCGCTTGTGGGCACAGGATTTGGGTCGAAGGAAGAGGTAAATGCAGCGGAGCGTCAGCCTGTAAATCTGGCGTTTGTACACGGTTCGAAGCAAATGACGATCAATGGCAAGGTACAGAAAATGACGGCGCCGCTGCCGATTGTAAAAGGAGTCACGATGATTCCGGTTCGCACGATTGCGGGCGCAGTGGGTGCAAGCGTATATAATGACGATAAGGGCACTCATATCGATACATATTTTAATAAAGTGACGCTTAACATCAATATGCGCGGCGCCCGCCGCAACGGCAGTTATATTCTTCTGCCTGCAGCGGCGATGCGAATTAACGGTACGATGCATGTGCCTTTATCCGCGGTTAAGCAGCTGTGGAACGCAAGCTATGTGTTCAATGCGCAGCTTAAGCAAATAAGCATAACGATTCAGCCGGATCCAAACGTTGCTCCGGTAGCGGATTTTAAGGCGCCGACCGAGGTGAAGCTTGGCGAGCCGGTAGAATTTGAGGATCTTAGCTACGATCCGGACGGCAAGATCATCAAGACGGTATGGACAGGACGCAAGAGCGCGTATTTTGAACCGGGCATGTACACAGTTACGCAATCTGTTTACGATAATGAAGGCACACGGAGCGAGATAAAAGAGCAAGTTATTAACGTTACCGACGAAGTGATGTATACGCCTTATGAATACTACATGCGCTACGGTAATCCTGGCGACAAATTCGCGGTCGACGCGAAGCTGATGAATACCTTTGAAGAGGTTCCTACTTTTGAGTCGAAGGGCTACACAACCTTGTACATGTCCAATGCGCCGGAGCGGTACTTCGGCGAGGGCTTATTATATGAGGATGTGCTGGACGGTCCGAGCCGGTTATTCCTTCATCACCGGAATGGCACGCAAGAGAGGATGAAGCTGGCAGTCATCGTTACGAACTCGCAAAGCGAAACCGTTAAGCTGACCCTTGGCAATCGGGGCTTGGCGGGGCCAAGCGTAAACGCGATGCAATTCGGTTCTGCTGCGGTGACGCGATACTTAACGGGGAGCGCGCCGCGCGAGCTGATAATCGAGCCGGGCACATCAGCTGTGCTGCTGCCTGAGCTGGAGAAAATCATCATGAACCCGGATGAAGGATTTTCCGGCTTGATGGACGTAGAGATGGACGGACCGTTAACTTTCTCGACGATGGCCTTGAGAGAGACGACGGATGCGCTCAGCTCCGTGTTTAACCTGGAGGAGCTGGAGAAGGTCGGAAATCGCGGCTTATTCTTTGATACGGATCAGTATTTAGATGTAAACGAAAAGGTTGGCCTTAAGAAGGGCAAGCTCCGTATCGGCAGCCGCGGAACCAGCATGGTAGGCGAGGATGCGCTGACCGGCGGATTGACTTACAACGGAGGCGAATACGGCGCTGTTACGACGATTAGGCTCAAGGATGTCGCATACGGAACCCGGATTATTTTGAACCCGCGCGCGGGCATTTTCCAAGGCGCGGTTTCCGTTAACGGGAAGGTTGTCGCCGTCCCGACAGGGGGACATTTGAACCTCGGCGAAGGGGCACTGATTTATACGCAGAAGAAACCGGAGGGGGCTGCCGGATTACAGCCGCCGCCGGAAGTTACGATCAAATATTCATCACCGGGAGCAAGCTCATTACCGATATTATTCGTATTTTTTCCAGGCTCGGATTTTGAATAACAATCGTTTGGAGGACATGCCGCTTACGGGCGGAGGTCCTCCTTTTTTTGTGGTTGGCGGCCGCCGTCATGTATAATAGAGATGTTAGTTATGAATCGACCAATTAGGAGGGGGATCAGTATGGATCAACCAATCACCAATAACGGCGCGAGCCGAATAGAGTCTAAAGCCATGTTCGCAGGAGGGTGCTTCTGGTGTATGGTTTCACCGTTCGAAGAAATGCCCGGCATTATCTCGGTCGTATCCGGCTACACGGGCGGACACACGGTAAACCCAACCTATCAGGAGGTTTGCTCAGAGACAACAGGTCATGCGGAGGCTGTACAAATTACGTATGATCCGCAAATTTTCCCTTACGAGAAGCTGCTGGATATTTTCTGGAGGCAAATCGATCCGACCGATGCTGGCGGCCAGTTTCATGACCGTGGCGAATCGTACAGGACCGGCATCTACTATTATGATGAGAAGCAGCGTGAGCTGGCTGAGGCTTCGAAGCGGGAGCTTGAGGCGAGCGGCCGCTTCGACCGCCCGATCGTGACGGAAATTGAGCCTGCGCAAACCTTTTATCCGGCAGAGGACTATCATCAGGGGTACCACAAAACAAATCCTTACCGTTACAAAATGTACCGCAAAGGCTCGGGCCGCGACGCGTTTATAGCGCAGAACTGGACGATTAAGAAGGATAAGGACGAGCTCAAGCAGCGCTTGACCAAGGTCCAATACGAAGTGACCCAAAACAACGGGACGGAGCGCCCGTTCACCGGCGAATACTGGGATCACACCGAGGACGGCATTTACGTCGACATCGTTTCGGGAGAGCCGCTGTTCAGCTCCCGCGACAAATACGATGCGGGCTGCGGCTGGCCGAGCTTCACGAAGCCGCTGCAGGCATCGGCCGTTTCAGAGCATACGGACACTTCGCATTATATGGTAAGAGTCGAGGTTCGCAGCAAAGAAGGCGATTCCCATCTCGGCCATGTGTTCGATGACGGGCCGAAGCCGGGCGGACTCCGGTACTGCATTAACTCCGCATCGCTGCGGTTTGTCGGCAAGGCTGATCTGGAGCGGGAAGGGTACGGCGAGTACCTGCATTTGTTCGAGTGACAAGATGGGAATAAAGTTCTTTAATCGGGGAGATGCGGAAAATGAACGTTGAAGAAGCGATTCGCACACGGAGAACGATAGGGAGAGTGAAGAAGGAGCCGGTAGACCGCGCTCTAATTGAAAGGCTGCTGGACGCGGCGGCTTGGGCGCCCAGTCATCATAATACGCAGCCGTGGTCGTTTATCGTCATGACGGGTGAAGGAAGAGCAAGGCTTGGCGAAGGCTACGCACGCGTAGCCGCAGCAGCTGTTCCTGAGCTGGGCGGCCAGCCGCTTGAAGAGCGTCTGGCAAAGGAGCGAATGAAAGCGTACCGGGCACCGGTCGTCATTGCCGTCGTTTGTTCGCCGTCGGATGATCCGCGCGCGGTGCTCGCAGAAGAACTTGCAGCCGCTCAAGCAGCGGTGCAAAATCTGCTGCTCGCGGCGCATGCGAACGGACTTGGCGCGATTTGGCGATCCGGTGATCCGATGTACCATCCGCTTATGAAAGAAAATTTCGGGCTTAGCGGAGAGCAGCAGATCGTTGGCTTTATTTATATCGGGTATCCAGACATGACAGCGCCGGAGCCGCAGCGTATTCCAGCTACTGCGAAGACGGTATGGCTGGTGTAGTAAACAAAAAAGGGGTGCCTCGCAAGTTGTTATGACTTCCGGGGCACCCCTTGCTGGCTACAGCAGTTATCGGCTAGGAGCGGTAGTTACTAATTCCGATTTTTGTTGATATGACTTTTCATGTTTGATGACATACATATTTTTGTCCGCTATCGTTATCAATTCATCGATCTCCAGCGCATCGTTAGGATAAATAGAAATTCCTATCGATAGAGAAAGCTCTAAATTTAATTTCATCGACAATTCCTGTAATTGTTTCTCGATTTTACTTTGAATCATATAAGAATCGATTTTATTTGTATAAGGGGCAACTATAAGAAATTCATCTCCGCCCCATCGCGTAACAAAAACCGGTTTTTTCGTACAGCCCTTAAGCAGCGCTGCAATGTTTTTTAAAACGGTATCCCCCATATCATGCCCATATTTGTCATTGATCTGCTTAAAGCGGTCTACGTCCACGACAAATAAACTTAATTGCTTTTTTTTCTGATCTATTTTTGCTAAAAGCTTAGGTAATGTATTCAGGGCATATCTCCGGGTATAGCTCTGAGTGAGAAAATCTTTCTCTGAATAAAACTTCGCAATATCATAGTTTTTTCCTAAAAACCATCCAAATGTAATGTAGAGTATTGCACATGCAATATAGATGTTGTCTATGTTTCCATATGCCAGATTTGAATAGAAGATTAAGAACATCCAACTGATGAATGCCAGTATTGGCAGTCCTATTCTACCGGTGTATTTCATGAATGACCAACCCCTATCCCATGTATGTACTCTGAGCATGTCTGTGGGTAATGCTAAGTATCTCATTCGACTAGAATAGCTCCGTCCTCCGTATCCCACAGACAATGATTTGCGGGGGATGCCATTACTGACCCAAGTAGGTCATTTTTCCTAGCTCACGATGATAATGATTTATTTCGACATATTTCCCGAAAATCCTTTTTACGCTGTTTGCATTTTTTTGATGATCGTTTGGATTGCGATACAGACATGTTTGCTATAAGAAAAAACAGAAAACAGGGATGCCGATTATCCTTGATAACCAGAATCCCTGTTTATTGAATTATTCCTATACTTGTTTACAGCCTCGTTAATAGAGAAATTTAAACAAGCTTTTTTATCGTGAAGTTTGCATTTAGCGCATACCAGTTTTGCGGGAACGGAACCCCGAGCACCCAGTAGCTGACGCCGCGCAAATTGAATGTTTTTACGATGTTGAACTTGGCCTGTACACTCCGGGCGTCCTCGAACCAGACGATATGCTCGCGGCCTTCCTTATCATAATAGTTGAAATAGGGCGATTGGCTTTCGGCATCGTATTTGATGTTTGCGCCGTATTGGTTAGCAAGGTTCACCGCTGCTTTCGAACTGACGGTTGGCGCCCACTTCGCCCCGTGCACGTATGGCAGCGTCCAATCATAGCCGTATAACGGCATGCCCATTATGATTTTTTGCGGCGGCATGACGCTAAGGGCATAGCTCACCACCTTAACAACTTCATTCAGCGGGGCAACGGCCATGGGAGATCCGCCGGCCCAACCCCATTCGTAGGTCATCAACACGACAAAATCAACGATTCGGCCATGTGCCGCATAATCATGCGCTTCGTATAGCGTGCCTTTCTGATCGGCGCTCAGCTTTGGGGCGAGGCAGGTGGATACGAGATAGTTTTGCGGATGCAGGCTGTCCACGAGATTTTGCAAGAACGCGTTATACAGCTCGCGGTCGGCGGGAGGCACGTATTCGAAATCAACATTGAGCGCCAGATAGCCTTTTTGCTTCATCGTCGCGAGGATGTTTGCGATAAGCTGCTGTTGAATTGCGGGATTAGCCACTATGGCATGCGCGATCTCCGGGTTGAAATTGCCATTTTCGAAATTCGAAATGACCATCATCGGAGCCGCGCGCTTCTCGTAGGCTTTATGGATAATGGCTGAATCATCTAAAGCGGTCAAGGTGCCGTCCGCCTGAATGCGGTAGCTGAAAGGGCTTAAATAAGTTAAGTATTGGCCGGTTTCACCGACGATTTTAATGCCGGCGGGCCCGAATTTCTCCGTGTATGCATTGACCTCGATCGTTGGCCGCGCAGCCTGCGGGATCACGATCGTCTGTCCGGGATGAATGAGTGCGGGATTGGCGATCTTGTTCGCCGCAACCAGCTCTTGAAGCGTAATGCCGTACCGCTGGGCGATCAGCCACAGCGTTTCGCCTGCACGCACCTTATGGCTGCTCACTTCATGCGGAATGATAAGCGCTTGACCAATGACGAGCACATTCTCATCGTCCATTTCGTTCGCATCGGCGATATCATTTATGAAGACATCATATTTTTGAGCAAGTTTATACAACGAATCGCCCTTTTGCACGACATGAATTTGCACCCTTGCCGAACCTCCTTTTCGAATCCCAACCTGTTGCCTGCACGGCTTCGTCGCTTTTCGCTGCGTATGCCAATAACTCTCCAATATAACAATATTCAAAAGGATCCGTTCCTAGTCAGTTAAATGATAAGGAACGGCTTATGATGCAAAGCCGTCTTCACAAGCCGGCAGCTTCAGTTGAAGCCGCCCGCATGCTTGGCAGAAAAAAATGCAGCTGAAAGGGGGAAGTAATGCCGAGTAATGGGAATAATACGGAAATAGGAGTGAAAATAACGGGTTCGCAGCATGTGTGAATAGCGGCGCACATAAAAAATACGGTTTGAAAGCAGAATGGCAGTAGGCGAATCACCTTATTTTGGGTATACAGTACTGAATTTCCGGTTGTTTTATTTAAAAAAACGAACCTTTATAAAACATTCTCTTTTAATGTTCGTATTTCATTGACAGTAGTTTGGGGATTAGATAAACTAGAATAGGTTTGAGACGGAATGATTATTTTCTTACTAATTTCATTATAAAGTCATCTCGTATATATTTGGGATAAGGCCCGAATGTTTCTACCCGGAAACCTTAATTTTCGGACTACGAGCAAGATGAAACGACAAGCGAAACCGAGCCTCATAAATCGGCTGACGATTGCAAGGTTCGGATCGCCATACAGCAAGTTTGCAGCATATAGATGCCCTTCATTTGGACATAGGTTGCCTCTCTTACGGGGCAGCCTACTGCTCGTCTCTCCGGCATTGCAAAGCGGCTTGCAGGTTTCATCGAAGTGAAGCTTGATTGACCTCGGATTCGCAAGAATGCAGGTCAGTTCCTTACGCTTCCGCTCCGGTCCTGCGGCATCCTCCTTACTAAGGTTGCTGGCGGGCTTTTTCTATTTTGTTGCTTTAAGTCATTTAGCTGGTTTAAATGGTTTATCATCTTATATATGAAAGTGGGTTTGATCGCATGTCTGCGAAGGTGGGCGTCATCATGGGCAGCAAATCGGATTGGGACACAATGAAACTAGCCTGCGACGTTCTGGAGGAATTGCAAATTCCTTATGAGAAAAAAGTCGTTTCGGCGCATCGGACGCCGGATTTAATGTTTGAATACGCGGAAACTGCGGTAGAGCGCGGGCTTAAGGTGATTATCGCCGGGGCTGGCGGAGCTGCACATTTGCCCGGCATGGTCGCTGCGAAGACGATTCTGCCGGTTATTGGCGTTCCCGTGAAATCATCGAATTTGAGCGGGCTCGATTCGCTGCTCTCCATCGTTCAAATGCCGGGCGGTATTCCGGTAGCTACGGTTGCGATCGGCAATGCGGGCGGAACGAATGCGGGACTGCTTGCAGCGCAAATGCTCGGAGCATTCGATCCGGAGGTGCAAGCACGCGTGGAAGCGCGCCGCGAGCGCATCAAACAGGAAGTGCTGGAAAGCAGTGAAACGCTATGAGCAATGATTCGGACAAGCAGCAGGCGAAGACGCTGCTGCCGGGCAGTACGATCGGCATCCTTGGCGGCGGTCAGCTTGGCCGGATGATGGCGAATGCGGGCAGTGCGATGGGCTACCGGTTCATCGCGCTTGACCCGACGCCGGATTCGCCGGCAGGACAGGTTGCGGAGCAAATCGTCGCGGCTTACGACAATCGTGAGGCGGCCCGTGAGCTTGCTAAGCGCTCGGATGTCATTACTTACGAATTCGAGAACGTAGACGCAGGCGTAGCAGCGATGCTAATGGCTGAATCGTATGTGCCGCAAGGCAGCGAGCTGCTATATACGACGCAGCATCGCCTTCGCGAGAAGCGCGCGATCGAAGCGGCGGGGGTGCGGGTTGCTCCATATCGCGAAATTTGTAGTAGGGACGAGCTTCGTGAGGCAGTCGCAGCCTTCGGAATGCCTTGCGTGCTGAAGACGGCTATGGGCGGCTATGACGGCAAGGGTCAGTGGGTCATTCGCAGCGCAGATGAGATCGAGGAAGCGTACGAAACGCTTTCGCGCGCGAAAGTCCAGCTTGTGCTCGAGCAGTTTATCCGCTTCGACAAGGAATTATCGGTTATAGCGGCGAGAAATCCGCAGGGTGAAATAAAAGCTTTCCCTGTTGCGGAAAATATACACGTCGATAATATATTGCATTTGTCTATCGTTCCCGCAAGAATCAGCACGGACCTGCAGCGTGAAGCGGAACGGCTGGCGATGCGGATTGCTGAGGGACTTGGCGTAGTCGGCCTGATCGCAGTGGAGCTGTTTGTTACCGCAGAAGGCGAGCTGTTCGTGAATGAGCTTGCGCCTCGTCCGCACAACAGCGGACACTACACGATGGAGGCTTGCCGGACGTCGCAGTTCGAGCAGCATGTACGAGCCGTATGCAATCTGCCGCTTGGCGATACGACGCTGATGAGTCCGGTCGTAATGGTCAATGTGCTCGGCGAGCATGTCGAGCCGCTTCTTGCGCTGATGGGACGTCGTGATGAATCGGCTGAGCGTTTGAAGGTGTCGCCGAAGGTGCATCTGTACGGGAAGAAGGAAGCGGTCGTGAAGCGGAAGATGGGGCATGTCAACGTTCTGGCAGAGAGTACAGACGCTGCACTTAGCTGGATTGAAGAAACAACTATTTGGAAGGTGTGAATGATTAATGTTAGAGCGTTACAGCAGACCGGAAATGAGAGAGATTTGGACAGAGGAAAACAAATTCAGAGCTTGGCTGGAGGTTGAGCTATGCGCATGCGAAGCTTGGTCAGAGCTGGGTGTTATTCCGAAGGAAGACGTAGTGGCGCTTCGCGCTTCCGCTGACTTCGACATTGACCGCATTTACGAAATCGAGTTGGATACCCGTCATGACGTAATCGCGTTCACGCGCGCTGTATCGGAGAAAGCGGGCCCGGAGGGCAAATGGGTGCATTACGGCCTGACTTCCACAGACGTTGTAGATACAGCGATCGGCTACCTGCTGCTTCAAGCGAACGAAATTCTCGTCAAAGACATCGAGCGTTTTATCGAGATTTTGAAAGACAAAGCGCTGCAATATAAAGATACGCCAATGATGGGCCGTACGCACGGCGTACATGCTCAGCCAACGACTTTTGGTCTGAAAATGGCGCTTTGGTACGAGGAA
>DATJKM010000226.1:0-6374 GCA_035491515.1 Candidatus Udaeobacter sp.
ACTGCTTCGATATTAGTCGTCATATCGCCAACCTTCGGCTTGGACACCGCCTCCTCCGGATAATTGCTGTATTCATCGACGCCAACTACTTGCTCGCCTGAGCCAATGGCATAGATAGCTTCCGTTTCACTAGGAACTAGCGTAACGACCTTCGTCGGTTCTTGCGCGATGGTAATCTCCGTTCCTGTATCATCCTTTAGCGTGAGCGGATAAACAGTAGCTTTCTCGGACGGCGCCGGCTCGTTCGCAGCGGCCTGCTCCGAATTAGCAGCCGTATTGCCAGGCTTGTTCTCCGTTTCGCTGCTTGCACCGCATGCGCTCGTAAATACGAGCATCATCGTCATAAGCAAGCTGATAAGCAACTTCATCATATTACGGTTAATCCCATTCATCTCGTCCTACACCCCTATATTATTTTTTCGTATAAAATAAAAAAAGCATCTCTGGCAATTGTGCCAGAAATGCTGTTATACGCTCTCTAAAAACAAGCTAAGCGAAAAGCTTCCCTAACACCGTCCTAAGTCCACGTAGGTTTAAGCGTTATGTAAACAGGCAGATTTTCTGACTCGGTTAGCGCAGCAACGCGTGTTTTCGCTGTCAATCCTTACAGTGGCGGGTCCGTGCCGGATTCTCACCGGTCTTCCCTATTAAGTGTACACGAGAGTTTACAAGCTGCTTCTTCCTGGTAATACAATCTCGTATCCACACCTGTTTATCCATTATGAAATTATCAGTTGTAAATATACACTGTCTCTCGATATTTGTCCATTCATATCCTTACAATTTTTCAGCACGTCAATCCCGTTCTGCTCCTTCCATTTGCCGCATAGGTAACGTAATGAGCTTCTCGATTACTCTTTAACACAATCTACTTCTGTTTAACCGTAAAGGAGGTCATTATCAGACATGCAGCCCCAGCAAAGGCCGATCTCACCACTTTTTAGATTCATCTGCATTTTTGTCGCCATTTCGCTTCTCGCCGGAATTGCATTTACCTTGCTCCGCGATCGCGACGAAGCGCCGCCCCCCGTAACGGAGCACGCATTCGAGAGCGGACATGCGATATGGTCGATCGATGCGTATCCGGCTAAAGTGCTTCACAGCAACAACTTTTCAATAGTACTGACCGATCTGTCCGGAGCTCCCTTGCAGGATGCCGGCTTAACGGTCAAGCTTGATATGCTGAATATGATCTGCGGCGATTACGAGTTTAGCATGACCGAAGTTGCTCCGGGAAAGTATTCGGGTGAAGGTGTGCCTTTAATGGCCGGCACGTGGAAGGCAACGTTAACGCTTGTAACGGGCGATCACACGTATACCATTGTAAGACTATTACGGGCAATCCATTAGTCTGCTTACCAAAGCCACGGATTTATCGTCGGGATAACACCGTTGACGGCCAGCCCGCGCAAAATGGATATGACGCCTACGGCTATTGCCGTCACGACGCTCGCTTTGCGCATGAACCGCCGCCATTTCCTGTTGGCAAAGGAGGCAATAGATGCAGCAGCCGCTAATGCCGGAAAGGTTGAAAGTCCAAACAAAGCCATGACAGCCGCCCCTTGAAGCCCAGAACCGGTGGAGGCGGCCGTCATCTGCATCGCATACGTCAAGCCGCAGGGCAAAAATCCGAAGGCAACTCCTGTAGCAAGCAAATGCCAATGTTCTTGATTATCGGAGCGCTGTGCGCCGCCTGCTAATCTTCGGTGAAGGATGGCCGATAACCGGTGCATAAGCGGCAGCTGAAATCTGCGCCACAGCCACAGCAGCAAAAAACAGCCGCCTATAATAGAAGCTAGGCCTTGCACGCCTGCAAGCTTGCCGGCCACATCAACAAAAGAACCAACCACTCCCATAACGGCTCCCAGCATACTATAGGATAAAACACGTCCTGCATTGTATAAAAGCATCGATTTATGCACAGATGCCGAGGAATTCAGCGATACGGCGGACACGATCCCGCCGCACATTCCGATGCAATGCGGCGCGCTGAACAAGCCGGTCAACATAATGAAGCCCACCTGCTGCCACGTCATCGTCATTAGCTTGCTCCAGCCTTTCGCCGAAGCTGACCCGTGAGCCGGAGCGCGTTGCCAACAACCGATACCGAGCTGAGCGCCATTGCGGTTCCTGCCATCCAAGGCTCAAGGAGGCCAAATGCGGCAAAGGGAATGATGATCACATTGTATAGAAAGGCGAATGTTAAGTTTTGCCTGACATTTCGAATCGTTAAACGGCTTATTCTGATCGCTTCAGGGATCGCCTGCAAGCGGGAGAAGAGCAAAGTCATATGGCCTGCGCTCAGCGCCGCGTCCGTGCCTTCCCCCATCGCAAGCCCAACATCTGCCGCAGCCAATGCCGGCGCATCATTCCAGCCATCGCCAGCCATTGCGACCCGCTTGCCTTGACGCTTCAGCTGCTCAACAAGCGCTACCTTGCTCTCTGGCAGCATGGAAGCATGAACGGCAGCGATACCTGCAGCTTTTGCAGCCGCTCGAGCCGGCGCCTCGTGATCGCCTGTTGCCAGCAGCGACGAAACGCCCAGCGCCCTTAGCTCCTTTACCGTATTTCCGGCATTTGCCTTAACCTTATCGCTAAATGCGAGTACGCCAACGCATTGTCCTTCGAGTGCGGCGTAAAGCACCGTTTCACCCAGAGCCTCGCGCTGCTTCGCAAATGCGGCGGCCTCGCTGCTTGTGGTCCATTCACGATCATGCGCAAATCTGGCATTGCCTACCGCGAATCGTTGTTCCTCAACAACCGCTTCTACGCCCCCGCCTGGCGTAAACTTATGCTGACTGGCGTCAGGGATAACAAGTCCAAGCTTGCCGGCCTCACGCATAATGGCAAGTGAAAGCGGATGAGCCGTCCGGGCCTCGGCAGCAGCCGCCAATCGCAGAACCGAAGCCCTGCTTCTATTAACTGCCAACATGGCGCTTACATGCGGCTTGCCCTCCGTTAATGTCCCCGTCTTGTCAAAAATAATCGTTTGAATTCTCGCTAAGCGCTCGAGCGCTCCCGCTTCCTTCGCCACAATCCCTTGCTTCGCGAGTCTGGCGGATGCGAGGACTAGCGAGATCGGTGCCGCTAACCCAAGAGCGCAAGGGCAAGCCGCTAATAGGACTGCTATAGCGCAAATATACGCTTGATTCCAATTGCCCGGCTCAAGAATCGTTCCCCACATCACAAGCGTCGCCAGCGCGAAGACGAGCATAACGGGTACAAACCAGCTCGCAGCCGCATCGACATTGCGCTGAATCGCTGACTTCGACCGCTGCGCTTGCCTGACAAGCTCTTGAATCCGGCTCAGCATCGTATCATGTCCGGCCGCCCTCGTCCGGATGCGAAGCCGCGCGCTTTCGTTACGAGTTCCCGCCCACACCGGATCGCCCTCTCGCTTAGCAATCGGCAAGCTTTCTCCGGTAAGCAGGGATTCATCCGCTGCCGACTGACCGCTGCATACGATACCGTCTACCGGCACAACCTGGCCTGCCTCAACGATCACGATGTCGCCGGCTCGTACAAACTCCGTCTTCATGCGAACAATTTCCCCTGCCCGTTCAACCGCAGCCGTCTGGCTCTGCAGCTTGCCATAGCCGTCCGATCCGTGCTGCGCCCGGAGCGATGCCGAGACTTCAATATATTTTCCAAGCAGCACGGCCGTAATCACGACAGCGGAGGTTTCGAAATATAGCGGCGGCGCATGCGCAGCAGAAGCTGCAGCCGGACTTAGCAAGCCGTTCTGAAATACGGCATAATGGCTGTACAAATAGGCGGCGGTCGTGCCGATCACGACTAGTACATCCATATTCGCGCTCCGCTCGCGCACCGCATGATATGCGCCAAAATAAAAGGGCATTCCAATCACAAACTGTATGATCGAAGCGAGTGCAAGCTGCAGCCATGGCAGCGTTAACCACGCCGGCAAGCTGGCAAGCCATGGCTCCAGCAGAGGAATATGCTGTACCATACCGGTTAATAGCGGCAGCGTTAGCACAGCCGATACGGCGAGCCTTAGCTTAAGCGATATATGTTCTTTATGCAGTCCTGCCACTGCCGTCTCATTCAGGAGCGCCACAAATCCCAGCTGCTTGACCCGCTCGGCTATTTGTTTAGGACCGAGCAATTCCGGCTTAAACTGAACCCATGCTGTTCGAAGCGGAAAACTGACCGCCGCCATCTGTACGCCATCCATTTTGCCGACTGCCTTCTCGATCCTCGCTGCGCAAGCCGAGCAGCTCATGCCATGCACCGCAAAATCTATCGTTATATCCCGTTCCGTCTCATCATTCTGAGCTGCATGCTTCAACTAAAGCACCCGCCTTCCATTCATTGCCGTCCAAATGCCTGTACCTCTGCGTTTATCTATATGACAGGCAATCGAATTGCATGAATGGAACATGCGGCTACATCCTGTTCGGAGCGGGTATGCCCAATATTTCCAGCGCATCCTGCATCGTTTGCTTATAACGCCCGGTGAGCCATATGCGCAGGCTCCTCGCCTGGCCCTCTGCCTTAAGAATCGGACAGGCTGCATAGAAGTGATTAAATAAAGCAGAAAGCTCATAAACATACGAGCACAACTGGTTAGGAGCCAGCTCCTTGACGGCTGCTTGAAGAGTCTCGGGCCAATAAGCAAGCTGTCTAAGCAGACTTCGTTCCTGCACACCCAGCTCGCTGAACACCAATAATTCATGCGAGGGTGAACCAGACGTACCGGTCTTCTTCAAAATACTGCTGGAGCGCGCATAGGAATAAAGCAAATAAACGCCGGTATTCCCGGATACCTCCGTCGCCTGATCGAGATCAAATACGACCTCCGTCTGCAGATGGTAACGCAGCAAATAGTAACGGATAGATGCTGCCGCTATCACATGACTCGCTAAACCGGCTTTACGGGAGCGTTTCGCATCGATGATTTGTTCCATTCGTTCCAAAAAATCAGCAATTTTGATGCCGATCCCTTGTCTGCCCGACATAGCGTAGGCATGCTTGCCGTCGGATGTATCGATGCCGAGACCCTTTGCTGTGCCTTGACTAAGCGACACGACGCCATAGCTGACATGTCGGAGCTGCTCTGCTTGCTTCTGATAGCCTAGAGCGAGCAGTGCCTGCTTGACCATCGCCTGCGGATATTCCTGCCGCTGATCAATCACGTTAATGACCATGTCGGCGCGGCCTATTTTCTTCCTCACACCGCCCGAATGGGTGGACCATAGGCGATCCGCAAACTTTTTATAGCGAAAATCTTGATCGAGCAGACCAAACTTCCAGAGGTGATAAGCGATGTCCTTGGCGGTATAAGTCAAAATGCCATTCGAGCGAACGAGTACTTTATCGGCTTGGAACTCCGATTGCTCATCCGGCTCACCCTCGGCTGCCGGCTGCTTCAGCACATAGCAGCCTTTCAGCTTTCCTTCGTCTTCCAGACGGAATATTTCTGTCTTCTGCAGCAGCGCAAACGCCCGTGTCCAAAAACCTTCCCTTACAATGCTGCTTTCCCACACGAGAACATCGTAAGTGATGCCGAACCGCTTCATTTCCTCGATATGCTCGCGTACGATCCGTTCCGCAATGAGCAGGCCCATCCATGCAACATTGGAATGGCCCTCCTCCAGCTTGGTTAGCACACTTGTACGCTGATTGAGCATTTCTGGCTGCTCCTTGTACGCTTTATTGATTTTGGCATACGTCTCCCAGCAAAAATCGCCAAAACGGTCATAAGACTGCTCCGTCGTCGTATTCAGAATGCCTACCACTGTATCTGCTAACTGATTGCCCAGGTCATCGATATAGTTATGCACCTCTACTTCATGTCCTGTCCTTCTAAGCATTCGGGCTAATGTGTCGCCTATGCAGGAATTGCGCAAGTGACCGATATGAGCCGATTTATTCGGATTGATCGACGTATGCTCGATGAGCACTTTATTGCCGGATTGCATGCTGAAATACGCCGGCTGAGCCGATGCCTCAGCCCACCAGCTCCAATTTACAAAAAAGTTAAGAAAGCCTGGAGGCGCGACCTCAATTTTTTCGACCGAAGCGGCTATGCCTGGATGAGCAAGAAGCTTTTGTTTGAATTCGCTTGCGATTTGCGATGGTGCACGCTTCAATAACTTTGCAAGCTGCATAGCGATGCTGCTGCTGTAATCGCCATGATCAAGACTAACGGGATGCTCGACCGCGATCTTTAAATTTTCTGGTCGCATCAGCTTCTGCCCCGATAGAAGGTCCTGCGTTATTTCTTCAATGGCCGCAATAATTTGTTCATGAATCATTCCGATCTCCTCCATTCGGCTAAAATAAAAAAGGCCCCCGTCTCTAAAATAAGAGACGAGAGCCGTAAAGATCCCGTGGTACCACTCTAAGTGCCA
>DATJKM010000227.1:0-8782 GCA_035491515.1 Candidatus Udaeobacter sp.
GACTTAATTTTTTCCAGCTCTTGCAGCAGCTGCTGGTTCAAAATTTTAATATATGTGCCTTTCATCCCTAAAGACCTCGTTTCGATCACGCCGGCACTTTCTAGCTTGCGCAATGCGTTAACGATGACTGAGCGGGTAATACCTACTCGATCCGCGATTTTCGACGCTACGAGCAAACCTTCCTTGCCATCAAGCTCTTCGAAAATATGTTCGACTGCCTCTAATTCACTAAACGACAAAGAACCGACCGCGACTGAAACGACAGCACGACTGCGAACCTCCTGCTCAATTTCCTCTGTCCGCTCACGCAAAATTTCCATACCAACGATCGTTGACCCATACTCGGCTAATATTAGATCATCATCATCGAAAGTACCTGATAAACGGGTCAGCACTAAAGTCCCCAAACGGTCTCCTCCGCCAATAATAGGTACAACCGTCATTATTTCTTGATCCCCTAACCTTGGGAAGGTTTCATAAATACCGGGATCCGGATTCACATTTGTCATTGATTCTTGCATATCTAGAAAACGAACGTTAGTCTCTTGCGGGAAACGGAGCTCGTCGGCAGATAACGTTCGCATAAAATCATGATCATATGCGTCTACGGCCGAACAGCCAAGTATTTTCCCTCTGCGACTGACTACGAATACATTCGTCTGGATCGTTGTGCAAAGCACTTCCGCCATTTCCCTGAAGCTGAGCGCTTTGCCGGCCGCACGTTGCAGCAAACGATTCAGCGTTCTTGTCTTTGTTAGTAAAGTCATTCTGATGCCTCCTAAAACTCTTAACAACTACAGTATATATTGACTTAAATCACGGTTCTGTGCAATGCTTCCCAGTTTTTCACGAACATATTCCGGCGTAATCGTCATTTTTTCGAGCGAAAGCTCCGGTGCTTCAAACGATAAATCCTCAAGCAGCTTTTCCAAAATCGTATGCAAACGGCGCGCGCCGATATTTTCGGTATTACGATTTACTTCAGCAGCGATAGATGCCAGCTCGCGAATCGCTTCATCCGAGAACTCGATTTGGATACCTTCCGTCTCGAGCAAGGCAGCATATTGCTTCGTCAAAGCATTTTTCGGCTCCTTCAATATGCTTACGAAATCATCCAAGCTTAGGCTGGTCAGCTCTACCCGGATCGGGAAGCGGCCTTGAAGCTCTGGAATCAGATCGGAAGGCTTCGCAACATGAAACGCGCCTGCGGCAATAAACAGAACATAATCCGTTTTGACCGGACCATATTTGGTCATTACCGTAGATCCCTCTACAATGGGTAAAATATCGCGCTGAACACCCTCTCTGGAAACATCCGGTCCGGATCCGCGCGAAGGGCTTGCGATCTTATCAATCTCGTCTATGAAAATAATGCCGGATTGCTCCGCCCTGGTAATCGATTCCGAGATCACATCATCCATATCGATCAGCTTATTCGCTTCTTCTTGCGTCAGCACCTTACGCGCTTCCTTTATAGGAAGCTTGCGCTTCTTGGGCTTCTTCGGCATAAGCTGACCGAACAGCTCCTGCATATTCATGCCCATGCCTTCAGGCCCCTGTCCAGAAAGCATATCCATCATACTTGGCGAGGTATCCTCGACCTCAATTTCAATCATTTCATTTTCGAGCTTGCCTGCGGACAGCTGTTCCTTGAGCTGCGAGCGTTTTTGAGAGAGCGCATTTTCTACTTCAGGCTCTTCCTTTGGCTCCTCGGACTGCTGTTGATTGCCAAAGAGCATCTCAAACGGATTTTTTTGCGACTTCGCTTTTGTTGCGGACGGCGCCAGCAAGGATACGATCCGGTCGTTAGCAAGCTTTTCGGCTCTGTCTTTGACCTTTTCGGTTTTTTCCGTTTTCACCATCCGAATGGCTGTTTCGACGAGATCGCGGACCATCGATTCAACATCGCGGCCGACATAGCCTACTTCAGTAAATTTAGTCGCCTCAAGCTTTACGAAAGGCGCCTTTACCAGCTTCGCCAAGCGGCGGGCGATTTCCGTTTTACCGACTCCGGTTGGTCCAATCATCAAAATATTTTTCGGAACGATTTCATCGCGCAGCGATTCATCGAGCAAACTTCTGCGATAACGATTGCGAAGCGCAATTGCTACGGAACGTTTCGCCGGCTTCTGCCCAACGATATACTTATCAAGCTCCGCTACGATCTGACGTGGCGTCAGTGCATCATTTCCCATTATAAAATCCCTCCGATATCTATTCTTCCCTATGACTTCCCGAAGCATGGCCGTCTATTCTAAACAGGATTAGTTGATTTATACGATTTCTTCTACGATAATATTATGGTTTGTAAACACGCAAATTTCAGCTGCGATCTCAAGAGAAGAGCGAGCGATATCTTTTGCTTCCATTTGAGGCGCGTGGCGATGAAGCGCTCTTGCCGCCGACAAGGCGAAGCTTCCGCCCGAGCCTATTGCCAGAATGCCGTCATCCGGCTCTATGATCTCGCCATTGCCCGAAATAAGCAGCAAGCCGGTTTTGTCCATGACCAGCATCATCGCTTCCAGCCTGCGTAAAACGCGATCCGAGCGCCATTCCTTCGCAAGCTCCACTGCCGAACGCTGCAAATTGCCATGATGCTCTTCCAGCTTCGCCTCAAACTTCTCGAACAAAGTAATTGCATCTGCTACCGATCCCGCGAATCCGGCAATGACTTGACCGCGGTAAAGCCTTCTTACTTTTTTCGCTGAATTTTTCATGACCATGCTGTTCCCGAAAGTTACCTGTCCGTCCCCGGCAATAGCGCCTTTCCCTTCATGCCGAACTGCACAGATCGTAGTTGCGTGAAATTGCATTTCCATTGCTTTGCCTCCCCAAGGTTCCATATTGAAAATAGATTGTCATGCCTTCATTACGAAAGGTTACTGCAAATGTTCCCGTTTAAATTGCTCGATACTTTCCAGCGCGCGATTCGCGATCATTTCGTTCTTTTCTTTCTTGCTCCGAATCTTCTTCTCTAGCGGCGGGAATAACCCGAAATTAGCATTCATCGGCTGAAAATGCTTAAAATCGGCAGTCGTAATATAATGAGCCATGCTTCCCAGCGTAGTATGCTCCGGCAGAACAAGCGGCTCCAGACCGCGGGCAAGCCTCGCAGCGTTTATGCCGGCAATTAAGCCGGACGCAGCCGATTCCACATAACCTTCAACGCCGGTCATTTGACCTGCAAAGAACAGCGTGTCGCGGTTGTTAAGTTGGTATGTCGGCTTAAGCAGTCGCGGTGAATTGATAAAAGTATTGCGGTGCATGACGCCGAAACGAACGAATTCAGCGTTTTCCAGTCCAGGTATTAATGAGAATACCCGCTTCTGCTCGCCCCACTTCAAGTGGGTTTGGAAGCCGACCAGATTATATAACGTACCTGCGGCGTTATCTTGACGAAGTTGAATAACAGCATGCGGCAGCTTGCCCGTGTGCGGGTTAACGAGACCAACGGGCTTCATTGGACCGAATAATACCGTTTGCTTGCCTCTGCTCGCCATCACTTCAATCGGCATACAGCCTTCAAAGTACACTTCCTTCTCAAAATCCTTTACTTCTGCTTTCTCTGCCGTCGTAAGCGCCTCATGGAAAATTTCAAACTCTTCTTCCGTCATCGGGCAGTTCAAATAGGCGGCTTCCCCTTTGTCATATCTGGAAGCCAAATAAACCTTATTCATATCGATTGAATCTTTTTCTACAATTGGAGCAGCTGCATCGTAGAAATAAAAGTACTCCTCACCAAGCAGCTCTTGAATTTGGGAAGATAAACCCGGTGCAGTCAGCGGCCCTGTAGCAATAACTACGATGCCATCTGCCGGAATTTCTGTTACTTCCTCATTTCGCACTTCGACTAGCGGATGTTCATGCAGCCGCCGCGTAACCTCTCCGGAAAATCCGTCTCGATCAACCGCAAGCGCCCCGCCTGCCGGTACAGCATGCTGATCGGCGCTGCTCAAAATTAGCGAGTCAAGCCTGCGCATTTCTTCCTTTAGGACGCCTACCGCATTAGAGAGACCATTTGCCCGCAGGCTGTTGCTGCAGACAAGCTCTGCGAATTGGTTCGTATGATGGGCCGGCGTTTTCGTTACCGGACGCATTTCGTATAAAGTGACTGGTACTCCCTGCGATGCGATTTGCCATGCAGCCTCGCTGCCT
This sequence comes from Candidatus Udaeobacter sp., assembly GCA_035491515.1. Classification (GTDB taxonomy): domain Bacteria; phylum Bacillota; class Bacilli; order Paenibacillales; family Paenibacillaceae; genus Pristimantibacillus. The sequence continues at coordinate 4,156 of DATJKM010000227.1, forward strand.
GCAAGACCTGCTCCAATGACGGTTACTTTTTGTGGTTGTGACAAAATGTGTTCAATCCTTTCAGCAATTAATTCTCCCAGCATTATACAAAAAATTCAGTTATTTTAACCCGCTTATCAACTAAAGAAGCTTTAATGTCAGGAGTGAGCATGGATCGCTTTCGTTCCTGCGGGACACGCTTACATTTTTGTGCGGACTTGTTTATCATAAATAATCCTTATCGGTAATAACAACGGTGTCCTCCCTGTGTGGAGGGAGGACTTGTTCATGCGTTTGAAATTGACCATATTAGTCATTCGGTAAGAGAGAAGGCTGCATCGTTACTCGGTATCCGTACCTTGCTCGTCTTCTTCCAGCACCTCTTCAGAGTAGTCGCAGGTCGGGCAGAGCAGCTTTACGCCGCTGCGGTTGCGTTTCTCCACCAGCTTGGAATCGCACTGCGGACAGGGCTTGTTCGTCGGTTTGTCCCACGACACATAATCGCAGCCAGGATATTGATCGCAGCCATAGAAAATCCGGCCTTTTTTGCTGCGGCGCTCGATGATTTTGCCCTCTGCGCATTTCGGGCAAGTTACGCCTATGTCTTTGACGATCGGCTTTGTATTACGGCAATCCGGAAAGCCCGAGCAAGCCAGAAATTTACCGAAGCGTCCCATTTTGTAGACCAAGTGACGTCCGCACTTTTCGCAAAGCTCATCGGACACTTCATCCTGAATTTCGATTTCCTTCATTTCATCTTCGGCTACTTCTAATCTTCTCTCAAAGGATTCATAAAACTTCGCAAGAACCTTTACCCAATCCTCCGTGCCTTCCTCCACATGGTCAAGGTTGCCTTCCATGTTAGCCGTAAATTCGGCATCGAGAATTTCAGGGAAGAACTCCTCCATAAGCTGGATAACAAGATCACCAAGCTCGGTCGGCATAAATTTTTTCTCTTCCATTGCAATATAGCCGCGCTTCTGAATCGTCTCAAGCGTAGGCGCATACGTACTTGGACGTCCTATACCGAGCTCCTCAAGCGTCTTTACAAGCCTAGCCTCCGTAAAGCGCGGCGGCGGCTGCGTGAAATGCTGCTTAGGATCAACCGATTCCGAGTTAATAACATCGCCTGCCGTGAGCGGCGGCAAAAACTTATGTTCCTCTACCGTGCCGTCATCATTGCCTTCCACATACACCTTCATAAAACCGGCAAACTTTACTTTAGAGCCAGTAGCTCTAAAAACCGTCTCGCCTGCCTGCAAATCGACCGTCATCGTGTCCAGCACCGCTGATTGCATTTGGCTCGATACGAAGCGTTCCCAAACGAGTTTATATAACCGGAGCTGATCGCGGCTCAAAAAAGGCTTCATCGATTCGGGATCCCGCAAGATGGAGGTCGGCCGAATCGCTTCATGCGCATCCTGGGCGTTGCTGTTTTTCTTCGAATAAACCCTCGGTTGTTCAGGCACAAACTCTGCACCGTATTTTTCCGTGATATATTCCTTTGCTTCCTCCTGCGCGATTGGCGATATCCGCGTGGAATCGGTTCTCATATAGGTAATTAAACCGACGGTACCTTCTTTGCCCAGCTCAACGCCTTCATAAAGCTGCTGTGCGACAGACATCGTCTTAGAAGCGCGGAATCCTAGCTTCCTAGCCGCTTCCTGCTGCAGCGAGCTCGTGATGAATGGCGGTGCCGGATTGCGCAGACGCTCCTTCTCTCTTACGTCAGAGACCGTGAACTGGCTGCCCTTCATCGCACTGAGCACTTCCTGCACTTCCGCTTCCTTGCCAAGCTCGCGCTTATCCCCGTTTATGGAATAATATTTCGCATCAAACGGAATGCCGGAATGACTCAGCTTCGCAGTAATGGACCAATATTCCTCGGGTATGAAAGCATCGATTTCATTTTCGCGGTCGATGATGAGCTTAACCGCAACCGACTGCACCCTGCCGGCAGACAAGCCCTTTTTCACTTTCTTCCATAACAAAGGACTGATTTTGTAACCGACCAATCGATCCAGAATCCGTCTCGCCTGCTGAGCATTGACTAAATCCATATTAATTTTGCGCGGCGTCTTGAATGCGTCCTTAACCGCTTGTTTCGTTATTTCATTAAATACGACGCGGCAAGCATCGGTCTCATCCAGCTCCAAGTAGTGTGCCAAATGCCAAGCGATCGCTTCACCTTCGCGATCCGGATCGGCTGCCAGAAAGACATGTTTAACTTTTTTGCTGGCATCCTTCAATTCCTTGAGGACGCTGCCTTTGCCGCGTATCGTTATGTATTTTGGATTAAAATCATTTTCAACTTCGACGCCGATCTGGCTTTTGGGCAAATCGCGAATATGTCCCATTGAAGCTTTAACGATATATTTACTGCCTAAATATTTTCCGATCGTTTTGGCTTTTGCGGGCGATTCGACGATAACTAAAGAATCTGCCATGTAAGGCGCCTCCTCTCTCCATTGCAAGCTTATAAAGCAATATATATTGACCCTTGCTGCAATTCAATTTTGCGTTTTATACATAAATTTAGCAGAAGTGCGTTCAAATGTCCAAACGGAATGGCTGAGAGCTCATGCAATTCATTAATAGACAATGGCTGATCCCTTAATAAAGCGATCAATTTGTTCTCTTCTGCCGTTAGCTTGGCACCCTCTGCCTTCTGATTAGAACGGCCTGCTGTTTCTGCAACCTTGTATGCTTCTAATACAGCAGGCAGCCAATTCAGCTCATCGATGATATCGTTAACGCCGCTTATTAGCTTCGCTTCTCCCCGCTTAATGAGCTCATTCGGTCCCTCGCTCTTCGGGGATGAGATCGGGCCGGGGATCGCGAACAGCTCCCGCGACATGTCCGATGCATGCTGCGCCGTAATCAGAGAGCCGCTCTTCGTAGCCCCTTCCACAACCACAGTTCCAACCGACAAGGCTGCAATGATGCGATTACGCTGATGAAACTGTCCGGGATGCAGCGGCGTTCCGATAGGCGTTTCCGAGATGAGCAAGCCGTGCTCCGCAATCTTATGAAATAATGATAGATTTTCAGGCGGATAACATTTATCGATCGGCGTCGGTAGAATGGCAATCGTGCCTCCCGCTCCGTATAACGCCGCTTCATGAGCTTTACTATCGATGCCTCTTGCGAGACCGCTTACGACCGTTAAGCCAGCAGAGGACAGATCCTGTGCCAGCGTAGTCGCCGAATGCCTGCCATAAGCTGTTGGCACTCTCGTTCCAACAACCGCGATAGCAGGTCGATGCAATAACTCAAGTCTCCCTTTAGCATATATGACCCATGGCGGCTGGGCGATCTCTCTTAAAATCTTTGGATAAGAGGCATCATAGGGCGTTAGAGCAACTGCTTTCGCTTTGGCGACCGCTTCGGATGGATCCTCTGTCAAAATCCAAGGACGTTCTGCATAGCGCTCTGCTGCTGATTGCGCTTGGCCCCGATTTAAGCCTATAGCTAGTAAATCTTCTATACTCCATGATCTTTTATTCCAAAATTGATGCTGAACGGCCTTCTGAATGGCATGCCATCCGATACCTGGAATTTCATGAAAGGCAATAATCATTTGTCTGCGAATATCTTTATTTTGCTCCATATCAACCAACCCTTTCTTCGTCTGGGCTGGCCTGCATTCTTATCTATTGTGCGTTACACGCCATAAGATTGCAAGTCAACCGTAAAAATAATGGCAACCGGCAAATAAAAAAGCAACCTCCCAACTCCCGTTTTCGGGTTGTTGAAAGGTTGCTTACCTTGCTTAAATCGCTATGATTATTTACGTGTAATACATTTTTCGAGCAAGCCTTGCTCTTCAAGAACGCTTACAAGCGTTGAACCCATTTCGGATGGGGTTGGAGCTACTTTAATACCGCATGCTTCAAGCGTTGCGATTTTTTCAGCAGCTGTTCCTTTACCGCCGGAAATGATTGCGCCTGCATGTCCCATCCGTTTGCCCGGAGGCGCCGTAGCGCCGCCAATGAAGCCGACAACCGGTTTTTTCATGTTGGCTTTAATCCACTCAGCAGCTTCTTCCTCTGCCGTTCCGCCGATTTCACCAATCATAATAACCGCGTAGGTGTCTGGATCTTCATTGAAGAGATTCAAGATATCAATAAACTCCGAACCTTTTACCGGGTCTCCGCCGATACCTACTGCAGAAGATTGTCCAATTCCGCGAGTCGTCAATTGATGAACCGCTTCATAAGTCAATGTTCCTGAACGGGAGATAACGCCTACGTGTCCAGCTGTATGAATGTAACCAGGCATAATACCGATTTTGCATTCATCCGGAGTAATAACGCCTGGGCAGTTCGGCCCGATAAGAACCGTTTTGCTGCCGTCCATGTAACGTTTAACTTTTACCATATCCAGAACTGGAATGCCTTCAGTAATACAAATGACCAAGTCAAGCTCAGCGTCAACAGCTTCCATGATCGCATCCGCAGCAAATGCCGGTGGTACGTAGATAACCGAAGCGTTTGCTCCAGTAGCAGCTTTCGCCTGAGCAACCGTATTAAATACAGGCAATGATACGAGCGTGCCGTTATCAAGTGTGATGTCAACACTCGTGCCACCTTTACCAGGTGTTACGCCGCCAACCATTTGTGTGCCGTATTCCAATCCGCCTTTTGTA
>DATJKM010000228.1:0-11317 GCA_035491515.1 Candidatus Udaeobacter sp.
AATATTATTACTCCGGCAATTGATTGAATCACCTGATCACCGTCTTAAGTAACCGTATGAATCGAATTCTAACGTCATGTAAGAGGGAAGTCGGTTCATCTTGAACAATAAAAATAGCTTCGCATCTATCCTAAGATGCGAAGCTACGTGGCGGTATGTTGGTAAGCCAGCATGCAAAGAGCGCTGTTCATCAAGATTTTAACGGCTATTAGTCGTTAACGAGCATAGGCCCTAGAGGACCATCCTCGTTAATAATATCCTGCAGCTCGTAAACGGATATCGGAAAATATAAAAAACCAAATACATACGCAGCCAGTTCGTATAGTTGAAAATAAATGACAAGAGACCGGTCCGCCACATAATAATCCTGGTCGGGACGAATAGCCTTAAAGGGCTCCAGCGTATCAATCTTTCTTGCCTTGATTTGAGCGTTGACGATAGCGCTTATCCGCCCCACATAATCCGATCCCGGTTTAAACAGCTGGGCCAGCGTGTAGGTTTGACCGGTCGATTGCTTGAAAGTCAGCGATTGCTGCAGCGTTAAGCCATGTGCTCCGCCTGTATAGGCATAATTAAACAACGACAAGCTGAGATAATCCTTTTCATTTGTCTTTTGCTCGAAATAGCCAATCATCTGCGCCCTTGGGTCGTCGAGGGAACCCTGATTATGAACCTGCTGCTGTACCGTTTGATGAATGATTTGATTTATCTTCATATCCGCGGCTTCACTTCTACCTCCGCTTACATAAGGCAGCGACAGCTCTGCTTTCGGAAAATCAGCCTTCGCAGTTTGCACGACGACAGGTGAATGAAATGGCATGTTGAAGACACCTTCCTATTCGGTAAGATGCTCCATTGTATGCAGCGTCCGGCTCATTTCATGCCAAATGATGCCGCCATGCGTCGAGGACGATACGCCGCGGTGTTCGAATTGCTCTGCTTCGTAGAACGGAATAAGATGCTCCTCGCACATCAATATGATCGTTTCGATGCCGCTTGACTCGCACTGCCCGATCAACTTCCGGAGCAATAAGGCACCGATGCCTTGAAGGCGATGTTCCTCATCTACCGCTACAGTGAGGACGCAAAAGTTGTTCCCATTATGAAGATCAGCTTGAGCGCCCTTCATCTCATCTCCGCATGCGCTCTGAGAAGTACGTATACCATTCGTTATTCCTACTAATTTATTTCCGAGCCAGGCCGACCAGAAATAGGGCCGATAATGCTCATATCGATATTGGAAACTTTTCAGCGTTGCCGCCGCTTCCGGCGTGTAGCAGCTCTGCTCAAGCTTGATAGCCGCATCCAGCTCGTCCTCTTCTATGATCCGCAGTTCAATGCCAATCACAGCAGCGCCTTCTCGCGTTCGGTCAGTCTCCTGCCGCTAACGTCAAGTACAAGCTTTCCTTTTTTCAGGCCGAGAATGCGATCGGCGAATCGCTCTGCCCAGTCGCCCTGATGCATGACAGCAATGACAATGACTCCCTGCTCCTTGCATAGCGCTTTCAAGTCGGTTAATACTTGATCGGCCGTATGCGGATCTAGACCCGATACCGGCTCGTCTGCTGCGATAACTTTAGCGCCGTGAACAAGCGCTCTGGCGATTGCCATACGCTGCCGTTCACCGCCGCTGAGCGTGCTCGCCTTTTGATGCGCTTTATCTATAAGTCCGCGCTTCTCGATCATATCCATCGCGCCCATATAATCGTCATTGCGAACCATGCCTGTCCATCTGCGCCAAGCCGGTGTTTGTGAAACCGAGCCAATGATAACATTTTTGAGTCCCGTCTTATTAGGGAACAAAAACGGTTTTTCTTCTATGTAAGCAACCTCCTGCTTCACTTTCAACTTGCCGGAGAAGCCCAGTTTTAAAATATCCTTGCCATCGAACTGGTAGGAGCCCTCGCTCCATTTTTCTTGCAGAGCAAGACAACGAAGCAGCGTCGACTTACCGCTCCCGCTGTCTCCTTTTATTGCAATAAAGTCACCTGGATAGGCCTCAAAGCTAATATCGTCAAGCACCTTCGGCCCACCGGGAATACGTCTGGATAGGTTCTTTATTCTGATCATTTTCCGCGCTCCTTCTGTTTGCAGCAACTGCCTCTATGAATCTAGTTTACGTTAAACAAAAAACAGTTTCCATACGAACAAATGTTTGGTATAATAAAAACAAGAACAAACGTTCCATCGATCATCGAATTCAAATTATTGAAGGAGGCCTGATCACCATGAATAACATCTGCGAAAATTTCCGTTATGTAGAGAATACTCGTCCTGGACGCGACTTAACCTTTAAGTTTTACGCCGATGGACGGCTTATCATTATTGATAACGTTGCAGAGGAGGTGATCACCCCGAAAGATTTGAAGGGCGCGAGCAGAGACTTCTATGTTCGCAGGCGTATCGCTTTCATTAAGAATCAATTAATTGCCTCGCAGCTCAAATATGCGTAAATACTATTTAAAGGAGAGCAGATGCCACGCACGCTCTCCTTTCCTTTATTCAACCATTCACTTGTGGCTAAGGAAGCTGCTTGTTAATGCCGTTTAAGCTTGACGGTCGCTTAGCGAATTTATCGGTTTTGAGTTTACCCGACATTCCGTGAAGTCCAGAATGATTTTGCCGATTATCGGTTTTATTGCTCTTGTTAAATACCATTCCATTCACCTCCATTACCATTATGCCTATTTTATTGGATAACTATGTAAAAAACATCAACTTGTGCTCCTTACATTGACTCAGCCCCTCCATTTGCGGTAGATTGATCATACAGTTTCAAGTTCCGCAAAGGAGATCACCTACATGAAGCAGCAAATTATGTTTGACCTCGACGATACTTTAATTCACTGTAATAAATACTTTTACCTGGTAATCGATCAATTTATTGACGCGATGACCACTTGGTTCGGCAGCTCTTCCCTTGTCACGGTTCAAGCAATCCGGGATAAGCAAATGGAGATCGACATTGCAGGTGTAGCTGTGTTCGGTTTTAAGAGCGAGCATTTTCCACAATCCTTTGTCGATACCTATATTCACTTCTCCCACTTAACAGGCCGCAAGCGTTCCACCAATGAAGAAAACTTTCTATGGAAGCTTGGTCTGAGCGTCTATGAGCATGATACCGAGCCCTATCCAAATATGGAGCAAACGCTCTTCTCGCTAGCGGAATCCGGGCATGAGCTTCATCTGTACACAGGCGGCGAGCTGCCGATTCAACGCCGAAAAATTGAGAAATTGAATTTGGAGCGCTACTTTGATTCCCGTATCTACATTCGCAGACTGAAAAATAGTGACGCTTTGGAAAGTATTTTGTCCACAGGTCAATTCGATCGCAGCAGCACGTGGATGGTAGGCAACTCCATTCGCACAGATGTTGTTCCCGCATTAACGGCTGGTATTCATGCCATTCATATGCGCGCAGTGACAGAATGGGAATATAATGTCGTTCAGATCGAAGTCGAACCGAAAGGCGCCTTCTTAACCTTAGATCACCTCAAGGACGTACCCGACGCGATTCACGGTTACGTTAACCGTTAATTCAAACACGAAACAAATTAGACCCGAATCCGTCTCATGGAGAATGAGACGGATTCGGGTCTATTCTTGTTGGCTCAAGCTTGCCTTCTACTGCTCGATGGCCAACTCCCCAGTATCTAAATTTTTAATTACAATTCTGCCTTCTCCAGGCGTACCATCTTCTAATTCAAGCTTCAGCTTTGCCGTCTTCCCCTTCTCGACAAGCGCTTTAACCTGCGAATCGGTCAGACTCCGTCCGAAGCTTTGCTTCCAAATGACGAACTTACAGCCTTCCTTATAATGAGAGCAGCCGTAGCCTTTGCGTCCCATAAAAATCGAGCCTCCGCAGCCCGCACGCGGACAGGTCGTAATGATCGTTGGACCGCTTGAAGCAGCATCGTCCGCAGCCGCGCTTTTCTGCGTTGTGCCCGCAGCTTTCGCTTTCGTTGCCCGACTGCGAGGCGCGGCTGCCGTCTTGCCTGCTGATCCTTTGCCCTTTGCCGGCGCTTCGCTTTCAAAAGACGTTTTCGCCGCGCGCGACTGAACGCGAACCTTGTCGACAATCATCGTCGCGAACTTTTTCACATTTTCCATAAATTGTCCGTCAGAAGCCGTTCCTCTGGATATTTCATTCAAGCGCCTTTCCCATAGACCAGTCATTTCCGGAGAGGTAAGAAGGTCGATTCCCGCTCCGCGGATCAGCTCGATGGCGGTTCGTCCTTTTTGCGTTACTTGTATTTTTTTCCCCTGCATATCGATATAACCAACGTTTTTCAAACGCTCTATCGTTGCTGCCCGCGTGGCCGGCGTTCCCAAACCCGAGTCCTTCATCGCATCGCGAACGTCCTCGTCCTCTATTTGCTTGCCCGCGCTTTCCATCGCCTTCAGCAGCGTGCCTTCCGTATAATGCTTTGGAGGCTGTGTATCCTTCTCTTTCACAACCGCATCTGCGCAGGTGACAGCCACTTCTGCCGAAATCGAGAAAGGCTCGTTAACCTCGATTTCTTCTTCCTCGGCATCTTCCTTATCTTTGCTCTTGGACGTCGACTTCGCTTTCTCCTTCTTCTGATCCGCATAGATAACCTTCCAGCCTAAGCTTAGCAGCTCCTTCACATTTGTTTTGAACATTTCGTTCTCAACCTCGGTCATAACCGTATGCACCTTATATTCAGCTGCCGGATAAAACTGGGACAGAAATCGCCTAACGATCAAATCATAAAGCTTTTGCTCGTCGGCACTTAGCCCGCTTGCTTTACGGTTCGTAGGCAAAATAGCATGATGATCCTCTACCTTCGAAGGGTTGCAAATAGACTTGTTCCCCTTATGGACAAGACTCCGGTTTGCCCCCTTTACGAGATCATCGTACACCGTTCCCTGCAGCGCATTCAACGTTTTGTGCATCTCCGGTATGTTCTGCTCGGTGACATAGTTCGAATTCGTTCTCGGATAAGAAATCACCTTATGCTTCTCATAAAGCGCTTGTGCCGTATCTAACGTTTTTTTCGCGGAAAAAGCATACTTGCCGTTCGCTTCCCGTTGAAGGAGCGTAAGATCGTACAGCTTAAACGGATACTCCTTCGTATCTTTAACCTCATAGGAAGCAATTCGCCCCTGCTTTCCTTTAACCTTGGCAGCCAGCGCTTCAACCTTAGCTTGATCGGTCATTCTCTCGCCCTGCCACATGCCCAGATACGTCAGCTCATTTTGGGTGAAATGCCCCTCGAGTTCAAAAAACTTCAAAGACGAGAACGCCTCGATCTGCTTCTGACGATCATAAATGAGTGCGAGAACTGGTGTCTGTACTCTGCCTACAGATAGCAGCACATTGTGCTTCGTCGTAAATGCGCGAGATCCGTTCATCCCTATAAGCCAATCCGCCTCGCTTCTTGCAGTAGCGGCACGCGTCAAATTCTCGTAATCGGCCCCTTCCCTCAGCTCCGCGAAGCCCTTGCGAATCGTCTCCGGCGTAAGGTCCGAAATCCAAAGCCGCTTCACAGGCTGGCTAAGCTTTAGATGCCGCTGAATAAGCGAAAAAATATATTGCCCCTCCCGCCCCGCATCGCATGAGTTTACTAGAAGATTGCTGCGCTTTGCCAGGTCGCCGATTACTTTGAGCTGATCAATCGTTTTTTTATTTGGCACGAGCTTGAATTGCGCCGGAATGATCGGAAGATCATTAATATTCCATTTCTTATATCGATCGTCATAAGCATCTGGCTCCGCGAGCCCGATCAAATGCCCGATTGCCCACGTAATAATATATTGTTCGCCTTCTATGTAGGAACGGTGATTTTTTGCTTTGGGATCGATTGCGGCTGCTATATTTCGTCCCATATCGGGTTTTTCCGCAATGATTAGTGTCTTCAAAAGATTATCGCTCCTTCATTAAGCATTTCGCAAGAATACCTGCTAACGCCAACCAACATGGCAATAGCTCGCCTTGCAAGGCAGTGCCTCACAAACATTTTACAAACTTCTCGTTAAAAATGGAATCCTTTTCACCCTATCAGAGTATGGAAACCACTTTAAAAAATAAAACCCAACGGGACGGTTATCCCAAGTCGGGTTCATTGTTTAAAGGCTTTGCGGCATGTTCTGCCAAGCCGTTATTAAATTATTGCAAGCCAGCTATTTACTTGAAGCCGGGCTATCCAAATATGCAATGATCTTATCAAAAATAGCACGGACGCCGTCCGACCACTTCGGATCCTCCGCATACTTCCGGTTAATCCATTTGAACGGATCCATATCTTCAGGTCTGTGTTTGCTTAAATTATATACTGTCCGTGCCGCGATTTCCGAGGATTGCCCAATATTCGTATTGAAGTCCTGCCAGCTATGAAAAACATTAAACGGATTATTCGCGATTCGCTTGTACTGCTTATTCGTCTTCGGTACAAAGCCCTGCTCTTGACCGGTAATGGCGAACAAGACGGCAGGGTGAATATTGAATGCTTGTGCGGCGGATACGATGGCGTCAAAGTAAGGCTGCTCAGCTAAAATAGATGATTTCGACTGCAAATATTTAACCATCCGCGCTTGATCAATTTCATGATAACGGAGCTCGGCGGGCAGCCCGTCTGATGGGACGGCAACCGGTTGTACGGGCTTCATGACGACCGGCGGCTGAAGCTTATGGAGCGAAGGCTTGCTCATGGACCAGCCATACAATAAGGAAGAAGCAATTAACAGCGTACATAACGCACTGTACATAATGGTTCTAGAGCTTAATCTATACGATAATGCAGTCCACCACTTTGGTACGGGTATAGGGAAAACAAAGACCGCGGCGCTCGCAGCTGGCGCTTCATTACGCTGCTCGACGCCCTCTGCAACCAGCAATCCCCTCAGACGCGTTAAGAGGCCGCTCTCAACCTCGTCCGTTACGAAGTCTGTTTGTTCCCCGGTCAATGACAGCTCGTCCATTAAACGCCGCATGACAGGCTTCTCGCAGCTCACATACAACTGCTCCTCTACCCACAAATGAAACGGGTCGTATAGGCAGGGATCAGATCGGTCGAGCGCTAAACAGGCCTGAAAAATATCTTCGGCTCTAACCGGTCCAAGACGGTCCAAAACGGTCGTTCTAATCAACGTCTCCGTTACACGCTGCTTGACGCTTCCCTCGAAATTCGGCAGCTGCTTATGTATGAGCCGCTTGACCGCGTCCGCTACGATCTCCGCCCGCTTCTCTTGCGGCATTGCAGCGTATTTGTGCTGAACGTAGCTTCGGATGTTCCGAACGTCTGTCGGCGACAGAACGTATGCTTCTTCGGCTGGCATGACGAATCGCCCCTTCGCGTCATCTCAAACCGATTTTACCACAACTTTCCTTATGATGGTGAGCTTAGTTTTTGGATTTCCGATTGAATGTGCGGCTGCATGATAAAAGCAGTAATTTGTTCCTTTTCGCCCACCGTAAACTGATACTCACAATCGCAGCCCTCGTCATGCGGTACGATTTGCGCGATCGTTCCGTCTGCGGTACAAATGACGAGTGCCGTCAAATCAATCAGATCATCAGGCATTTCCGACTCCGGAGAAAGCTCGAAACGCAGCATGATATCTACCCACTGCTCATCCCTCGGCTCAATAGCAGGCCGAAAGGAACGAAATGAAAGCTCTGTTATTCGGTCTAATCCATATTTAATCATGCGATGTCTCCTTCTGCTTTGATCCAGTTACGCTATCATCAGCAAGAAAAGCGCCCGAGGGCGCTTCTCTTCGGATATATTAAGCTTTGCTTACGTTTCTCAATTCTTGTCCGGACATTAAGGCAGCATCGACGAGCCCATCAAATACTTATCTACTTCACGAGCAGCTTCGCGTCCTTCGTTGATTGCCCAAACGACTAAGCTCTGACCACGGCGCATATCACCAGCTGCAAATACTTTGTCAACATTTGTCGTATATTTGCCGTAAGTTGCTTTCACGTTCGTACGGCGGTCTTGTGCGAGACCAAGTTGCTCGATTACCGTCGATTCAGGACCTTCAAAGCCAACCGCGATGAACACAAGATCTGCCGGCCAAACTTTCTCTGTTCCTGGAATTTCTTTATAAATTTTACGTCCAGTTTCATCAACCGTACGCTCAATTTGAACCGTGTGAAGCTCCTTCAGGTTTCCGTTGCCGTCGCCGACAAACTTCTTCGTCAGAACGGAGAACGCTCTTGGGTCTTCGCCAAACAAAGCTTTCGCTTCTTCTTGCGCATAATCAAGTGTATATACATTCGGGAATTGCGGCCAAGGATTGCTCACGTTGTCACGAACAAGCGGTGCCTTCGCATGCGTACCGAATTGTGTGACTGATTTACATCCATGACGCAATGCAGTAGCTACGCAGTCCGTTCCTGTATCGCCGCCGCCAATGACGATAACGTCCTTGTCTTTCGCGGAGATGTAGTTACCGTCCTCCAGGTTGGAATCCAGATAACTCTTAATCGTGCCATTCAGGTAATCCATAGCCATGTGAACGCCGTTCAAATCGCGGCCTTCCATTTCTACGTCACGCGCTCTTGTCGCACCGCCGCAAAGAACGACTGCGTCAAAGTTGTCAACAAGCTCGTTAGCGGAAATATCTTTGCCGATTTCTGTATTCGTTACAAATTCAACGCCCTCTGCTGCCATCAAATCAACCCGGCGCTGAACAACATGCTTCTCAAGCTTCATCGTAGGAATGCCGTAAGTAAGCAAGCCGCCAATGCGGTCTGCACGCTCGTACACCGTTACGGTATGACCTGCTTTGTTCAATTGAGCAGCCGTTGCCATACCAGCAGGCCCAGAGCCTACTACAGCAACACGTTTGCCTGTGCGCACTTTCGGCGGCTGAGGAACGACCCAGCCCTCTTCAAACCCGCGATCAATGATCGCTTGTTCGATTGTTTTAATCGTAACCGCATCACCGATCAAACCAACGGTACAAGATCCCTCACAAGGTGCAGGACAAACACGGCCTGTAAATTCAGGGAAGTTATTCGTTTTATGCAGACGGTCAAGCGCTTCGCGCCACAACCCGCGGTAGATCAGGTTATTCCACTCGGGAATCAGATTGTTAACCGGACAGCCCGAAACAGAGCCTGCAAGCTCGATTCCTGTATGGCAATATGGCGTACCACAGTCCATGCAGCGAGCTCCCTGCGTCTTTAACTGCTCATCCGAAAAATGCTTATGAAATTCTTGCCAGTCTTTAATGCGCTCCAGCGGGTCGCGATCGGCCGGCAGTTCGCGCTGATATTCCATAAAACCAGTAGGTGTAGACATGATCGCATTTCCTCCATCCATATTTCCCGTTAACCAATGTTTCGATTCTCTTTCAAACTATATCGGGAATCCATCAAATATTCAATAACAAACTTTCTCAAAAACGAATATTTTGTCAAAAGCGCTCGATTTCTATTTTACAACATCCTAGCATTCAAGTACTTATATCGTTAATGGATTATCCGCACAATCATTTGCACTTTATGACATATCGTTCGTCAAATGTTCGTTTCTAGCTTAAAAAGCTAAACAGAACGCCGTTTAAACGTTTGAAACGTAAAAGCATAAATATTTTTCTCGTCCCGGTCTCTGCTTTCGCTTTCCACGAGCTGCCATTCCGAATCGGAGAACGCTGGAAAAAACGCATCGCCGCCTTCAATGACCGTATCTACATCCGTAAGCAATATTGTATCTGCGAAAGGCAGAAGCTGTGCATAAATATCTGCGCCGCCCATTACCATCAGCTCATCGGCTTTGCATAGCTCAAGCGCTTCCTCCAGCGAATGCACAACTTCACAGCCCTCAGGCTGAAAATCATGCTGGCGCGTCAAAACAATATTTCGGCGGTCGTTAAGCGGCTTACGTATGGATTCAAACGTCTTGCGGCCCATCAGCACCGTTTTTCCCAGTGTCATCTTCTTGAAATAAGCCATTTCCGCCGGCAGGCGCCATGGCATCTTGTTGCCGATTCCAATCGTACGGTTGCGGTCCATCGCCGCAATTAACGTAATAGACATAGTCGTCTGCACCTTTCTTTCGATCAGCATAAACCGCTATACGGCAACCGGTGCTTTTATAGTCGGATGCGGCTCGTAATTCTCAATCGTCAGATCTTCCACCGTAAAGTCGAAGATCGACTTTTTGTCAGCGTTTAGCTTTAACTTAGGCAGCTCCTTCGGCTCTCGGCCAAGCTGAATGTTAATTTGCTCCACATGATTCGTATAAATATGCGCATCGCCGAGCGTATGGATGAAATCCCCTGCCTCAAGCCCGCACTCATGAGCAATCATATGGGTTAACAGCGCATAGCTCGCAATATTAAACGGAATGCCCAGAAAAATATCTGCGCTGCGCTGATAAAGCTGGCACGATAGCTTGCCGTTTGTTACATAAAATTGGAACATCGTATGACAAGGCGGCAGCGCCATATTGCTAGGCACGTCCTCCGGATTCCACGCGGTTACAATCAGCCTTCTCGAATCCGGGTTTTTCTTGATCGTCTCTATGACATCCTTCAGCTGATCAATGGTTTCGCCTTGGGACGTCTTCCATTCACGCCATTGCTTGCCATAAACGTTGCCGAGCTCTCCGAAAGACGCAGCAAACTGATCATCCGTTAAAATACGCTGCTTAAAGAGCTCCATTTGCTCCTCATAGGCTTTCGCGAAATCAGGGTCTGTTTGAGCCCGAAGACCGAAATTCGTCATGTCAGGACCGGTGTAGGACGCGCTCTCGATCCATCTTTTGAACGCCCATTCATTCCAAATGTTATTTTTGTGCTGAAGAAGGTAACGAATGTTCGTATCTCCTTGAATAAACCAAATGAGCTCACTTGCTATTAAACGAAACGGCACGCGCTTAGTCGTAAGCAAAGGGAAACCGGCGCTTAGATCGAAACGCATTTGATAACCAAAGGCAGAGATCGTCCCCGTACCGGTACGGTCCTCCTTCTTCGTGCCGTTCTCCAAAACGTATTTCAACAATTGCAAATAGGTTTGCTCGCTATTACTCATAAAGATGTCGCCCCCAATCATGAAACAAAAATCAGAAAAATAACAATTAATTATATCATTAACTAACCGCGTTGTCTGTCCTGTTTTCGTTTCGTTCTGAGCATATACCGTTCGGGAGCCGTTGCGTGAAGCTGCTTCTCCTCTTCCGTTTCAGGTATAACAGCCGGGACGCTAGCTGGCTTTCCGTTATCATCCAGCGCTACGAATGTAAAAAAAGCGGTGACGGTCGTTTTGCGGACGCCGCTGTACAAATTTTCCGAATTCACGGTCACATAAATTTCCATGGAGCTACGGTTTGTCCACGTCACG
>DATJKM010000229.1:0-5593 GCA_035491515.1 Candidatus Udaeobacter sp.
CACCGCGTTTCTAGGCTTGTTATTATCGAATAAAATAACGTCTCTCCGCGATCTTCCAAGCACCAGCGCAGCATTTAAGCCCGCCGGCCCGCCCCCGATAATGGCACAATCCAGCCTCAAATCTATCACTCCTTTACTCTAGCATATCTGTATTATTTTAAAAAAATGATTGCTTATTTTTATTCATTTTTCCGGGGAAGGATGCTTCCAATGCTTTCAGATGATCGAACAACCCTTTTCTTATTACAAGAGAAGGGTTGTTTTTATATTCTTATATTCGGCCATGATTTCTTACCTGAGCCGGGTGCGAAAGGCTCGGCCACGGCTACCGTCAGTGCAAGATTAATCGAGTGATGCTGTTATCGTTTCTTTCTAACTACCGCGATGCCCAGAAGCAACAAGGGGAGCAGAAGTCCGAACGTTAGGGCGTAAAACGGCCGTATGCTTGTATCGAACGATATGACATAGGCTCTAGTCGGAATAATGATAAGAGACACTGCATAAAGGATCATTCCAAGCGGCAGCGTTAGAGGCCGGTGATCATAAAGGTTTAATGTCTGTGAAAGACTTAAAACCGATATGTGAAAACAAAGGATTAGCTTAAAGAAGATGGTTATAAACCAGACTGCGGTGATGATGACTTCGACTCTTTGAATAAATTCGCCTATTTCTATTATCTTGGCTAATTCAAAGCTGGAATAAATCTCGCTGGCCGTATTTCCCGCCCCCATCACTAAAATATTCATCAGCGTGATCACGAACAAGACAGCCCCCCCTATCAGCGTTCCCGATAAAAAGGCTTTTTGTGCTTGTTTGGGCTGTTTAACATTCGGAAAAATCATCAACAATAAAACAAGCTCCAGAAAAGGAAAGCCGATATACGGCAATGCGGCACTCAGTGCGGGCTTTATTCCTTTTCCCAGCACCGGTTCAACATGTTTGAATTCAAATTCGGGAACAAGCAATAGGACGAATACGCATAATAACGCAATAACGAACGGATAAAAGATGTCCGCAGTACGTGCAATATTTGAAATACCATAGTAAATCCCTACTGCCACTATACTAAGATATACGAAATGTATCGCTTTAATTGGCGTTTCTACCAGCATGGATGAGGTGAGAAAGTCACCTAGATTTCGCAGGACGAGTGCCGATAGGATAAAGACATATCCAAACCATAGCAAAGATACGAAAGTTCCCAGCCATCTGCCGCAAATTTCCTTGCTGAACTCCACCAAGGTTTTGCCGGGGAAGCGGCTGGCTAAAGTGCTGTACAGCCACACGAGCAAAAGACCGGCGATCAACCCGATTATAGAGGAGATCCATGCATCTTGTTTGGCTTCTGAAGCAAGTGTTCCCGGAAGCAATATAATGGATGGGCCAATAATGAAGAGGGATACCAATTTTCTAAATTGATTCACCTGGATATGGTCATTTTCCTTCACCCGGGTAACGCTCCCTTCTATTTGCCTAATATCGTTTTACTTATCGGTTCGTAAACGAATCTTATCCATTCAAGCGGGCTTATTACTTTAGCCCCTACATTAACCGCTATGCAAAGTGCAATCCCGGCAAGCAGCAGGACAGAAAAAAACCAAAGCTCCTTCCGCTTGCTCGTTTTTATAAGGGTTGGAGCTTCTATTGCAAATGATATGATACCGACTGCCAAAACAGCTGCCACGGGCCACATTGGAAAGTTACTCCTCCATTCTTTCGGTTAAAGATTTTGTCGTTTTAAACATTTTTCTAATTTTGACTTCCACCCGAACATTCACTTTCATAGTTGAAAATACCTGATCCCAATCGCTTTTTGCTGATTCCCAGTAACGTGGATTCTCTCGTTCGACGTCCTCGCCGAATCCGAATATGTCCGACTTGTATTTGGTTTGCATTTTTTTTATCACGGAAATCATAGTATCCTTAATTTCGCTTCCGGTTAGATGCTCTATTTCCGTTATCGTTGCCGCTTTAGTAAAATCCAACTCGCATTGCGCATCGGTCACGACACCTTCCGTTTTGACTTGGAGATTGATAACAGGCATACCGTTCTCTATGCTCACCTTTTTTTTACTTTTAGTGCCAAGCAGCTCAACCGCAATCTTTTTGTTATTATCTTTAGGACAAGATGCAAGAACGACTGTGCTCTTTATCTTTCCTTGCGTATAGTTGTATCCCTTGCTTTCCTTCTCGCTTAACCAGCCCAGCAGCTTATCTTTTTTGAAAACAGCTAAACCGGAGTATTTCAATTGGGCAGGGGATAATATTTTCTCTACATTTTTTTTATCATTGCCAATTTGTTTATCTCCGCTTACTACAATACCCGTTAACACCGCCGATTTCCCTTTACTGGTAAGGGTGGAAATCAACTCGTTAATTTTTACCGCTGCGGTTGCTCCCCATACCCTTGACGAGGTTTCAAGGGAAGCATTCATTTTGGAAGCAGGTGTTTTTTCTAAAGGCGAGTACACTTGGAGAATATCCTGCGCTTCGGCCCCCCGGGCGATCACGACATAAAAATCTTTACGATACTCATGGTCTCTTGAAATGTGGTCCAGCACCTTGCTTATACCTTTTCTCGCAAATTCCTCCCCAAAAACAAGCATCTGCATTTGACCGACATATATTTTTCTGGTGCTGAGCGCTGTCATCCTCCGGGCGGCCTCCTGAAACCCGCGGCCTGTTTCTTGAAACATGGTGACGGGAGCAAAGGAGCCTCCTTCCATGCCCGAGATGGCTCCCGGGTTAAGAATCTGATTGGACAGCAAGATTTTATTTGCTCTTTGATCCACGCCAATCGCGACGGAAACGGCTATATCATTCAACTCGCGCCGATTCCAGCAGCCGGCGACAACCGCCATGCAAATGACGGAAATGATTGTTAAGCACCATGCTCTCTTCATACTAATCCCTCCTCTTGGGCTCAGGATTTTGAGGCTGCGGACTGTTCTCCCGAATCAGATTTTGCCTGCTTATGCTTCGGGGGCGTGAAATCATATTCCGCCAATGAACGCGTATGGCCGCATCTTTTTTATCATCCGCGATGACGGGGGCGTAAGGGGACATGTAATAAACGCCAAAAGAACGCAAATGACACAGGTGCTGGACAATCAATATGATTCCGGTGATAATCCCGAACAATCCGAAGGAGGCAGCTAGCCCCATCATCCCGAATCTTAATATACGAATGGGGATGCCCATATTATAAGCAGGAATGATGAAGCTGGAGATCGCCGTGATCGATACGACAATAACCATCGCCGCCGATACGAAGCCCGCTTGAACGGCCGCCTGACCGATAACGAGTGCCCCCACGATCGAGATCGACTGTCCGACCGCCCTCGGCAAGCGAACGCCCGCCTCGCGTAACAGCTCAAAAGTCACTTCCATTAAGAACGCTTCGACGAAAGCGGGAAACGGTATGCCTTCCCGCTGAGCGATTAAACTGATCAACAATCCCGGAGGCAGCAAGTCTTGATGATAAGTAGTTACGGCAATGTAGACAGATGGGGCTAATAAAGCGATTATCAAAGCTGCATAACGAAGCAAGCGTATAAGGGTGGATATGTCCGAACGCTGGTAGTAATCTTCTGCCGATTGGATAAACTGCGTAAATAATGCCGGTACCAAGAGAGTAAACGGCGTTCCATCGATAAGAATAGCGATTCGCCCCTCCAACAGTCCCGCAGCAATCACATCAGGTCTTTCGGTATTAGCAATCGTAGGGAAAATCGTAAATCCTTTATCCTGAATAAGCTCTTCGATATACCCGCTTTCCAATATCCCGTCAATTTGAATGCCTTCGATTCGGTCGCGAACCTCTTTGATCACATTTTCCATTGCAATGCCGTTTATGTACATGATCGAGACGTTTGTTTTCGTTACCCGGCCTACACGGAAATGCTCGAGCCACAGATTAGGATCTTTGATTTTGCGCCGTATGAGCGCAATGTTGGTTGCAATATTTTCGGCAAAGCCTTCCTTTGGACCCCGAATAACCGTCTGGGAAGTCGGCTCTTGCACGCCTCGCTCCTCCCAGCCTTTCGATGCGATCAACAATCCATGGTCGCTGCCCTGACACAGGAGTGCGGTGTCCCCGGATAAAATACCGTTCAGAAGCGTATCAGCGCTCGCTCCATCTTGAATCTCACCTACAGACAGCAGCTTGTTTTTGAAAAAATCCAACGGAGCTGCCTGCGGGAGCTTATCTGCTGTTAATTGCCTTTCATTCTGACTGGACATGAGCGGTTCCATAATAAACTGGTTAATAAATTTAATATCTGCCAGGCCTGAGGCGTAAATAAGAGCCGCTTCGAGTGTATTTTCTCCCTCGAAACGTAACTCTCGTATAATGATGTCCGGACTGTTCCCCGTCGCTTTTTTGATCATTTCTATATTTTCACGTAAATTTGTTGTCAAAACGCGGGTAGCTTGCGAGCTTCCATTTGCCGAACCGTGTAAGGATTTGTTGAATGCCATGTGCGTAAACACTCCCTTGCATATCCCTGCTTACCAGTATCCCTCACGGAAAAGATTTCATTCAGGTCCAATAGCTGCCCAATGTTTCTGTTTAAAAAAACTGAAGCACCTCACCCCACTTCCACTGCTCATAATAGTTGGAGGCCGGATCGATATGTCTAATCCATTCCACAGCATGACGGCTTTTAGCATCTGCAACGATTACATTCGCCGTCCTGTGGTCGTAGCGAATCCAAGCCAGCTTGGAAACAAGAGAAATCGGATTATAGTCCCCGGAAGCGCCGGGCGGATTTGTCAGTTTCGTTTGCTTCCCGCTGCTCAGCTCCACATCCGCCAAAAAGGGCTTCCGTTGCGCAGCCTGGTCGCTGCCCTGTCCTGATTCCGCTACTCTAGATACCGCAATGTGCTCAAGCCCTTGCCAAGCAAAGCTTTGATCGGAATAACCTTTAGGGGTATAAGATGCGGATTTTTCAGAGGCTGCGGTTATCACCTTGAGATGCTTATTTCGGCCCGCCTCGCGCCCAATGCCTGCAATGTAAGCAAGCCTGTCGCCGGCATCCGCCCATTCGAACCATTGATCATTGTTGACCATTTCATCAATGGTTCTAAATACGACGCCATCTGTCGTAATGAGGCAAAGCGTATTGCTATCGGCAGATAATGAAGCGGTTGGCGTAGCCAGGAAAGCGATCCACCGCCCGTCCGCAGACCACTTGAATAGACTTGTGCCTACTGCGAAGAAATCGTCTGACGGCTTCGGCAGCACATGCACGGTTACGTATTTGCTTGGATCGTCTAACGCTTCGAGCGGGATTCGATATAGGCTTACCGGTGTCCAGCCGTCCGGCAGCATCTCCGATTGCGAGGAAGCAAAGAATCCCTTCCCATCCGGAAGCCATGAATAATTGCTGATTCCTTCGGCAGCGCCGAGCGGCTTGTCCGGCCTTTTCATCTCCACATATTGCAGCAGCTCAGCCGTTTGATAAGCCAGCATCTCTGCGTTAGGCGCCCATTGAAAGTTTCTCCCCCCTTGAGCGGAAACGAGGCTGCTTCGACCCGTGCGGACATTCAGCGCCCTCAGCTCCTGCTCCCCTTCACCCTTCGTATAAGCGAT
>DATJKM010000230.1:0-13409 GCA_035491515.1 Candidatus Udaeobacter sp.
ACATGCGTCACCCGTTTTTGTTCTATAGCTGCTGTTAAATAATTGACTGTCTCATCCATGCCCGCTTTAGAGAACGGGATGCCGTATATCGGCACAGTCGGTAGTCGTTTCAACAAGAGGAAATCACCTCGATATATGATGACGCAATAAATGAACGATTTGTTGCGCCGGTTTTTGCGATTGTTGTTTTAAAAGGTCGATTGCCGCCTTGTGCTCCGCTTGCCAGCCGGCCTTATCAGCCAGCAGCGAGCATGCCGCCTCTGCGAACAGTTCCGCATCAAGCCGATCCGTCGTGCCGATAGCTTTGAGCCCAAGCCGATTAAGAAACTGATCGATCTTCGGGTCGTAAGAGAGGCCAAGCATAGGAACCATTTGGCCCGCGGCGTAAATAAGCGCATGGAGGCGCATGCCGAACAAAGCGTCGCACCGGCTGACCTCCAGCAGCATTTGCTGGGGGTCGTCGCCGGGCGCGGCCAGCTCGGCGGTTGAGCCTGAGCCGAGCCGGCCGCGCAGCCGTTCCATCACCTGCTCCGACGCTTCTATGTCGGAGGGGGTGTGGAACGGCAGGAAGCGCAGCCGTACAGGCATGCGCTTCGACAGCGCGACTAGCGCTTCGGCGGCGCGGGCGAGGTCGGCGCCGTCGCTGCGCCAGCGGCGCAGCGATACGCCGATGAGCGGCGGCTCTTCAGCGCGCAGCGCCCCGGCGACTTGTCCCGCTTGTGTAATGCGGCTAGCGTCTTCATGCGAGCCTGCCTGGAGCGGCAAGCCCATGACCGGATCGGGCACCACGTCGATCCGCTCCGCCGGCACGCCGATCCTTCCGAGCAATGCGGCGGATTCGGCATCGCGCACTGACACATAACTGCTTCGCTTCATCACTCCGCGGATTAAAGGGTCCATCCAACGGCGGTTCACAGGGCCAATGCCCTGCGAATAAGCAAACGTCGGCTTACCGAGCAGCTGCGCCAGCTTCATAACGCCTGTATAGTAAGGAATTGTCTTTGCGCTTGTAGCGTCCTGCAGGAGGCTGCCGCCCCCGCTAATCAAACCGTCGCTGCTCCGCAGCGCTCTGAGCAAATCAGCCGGATGCATCCGCCGGACCGATTCAACGCCGTACATCCCGCTTGTCCAAGCCGGATCAGCCGACAAGACGATCGGCTGAATCTGAACGCCTTGCGCCTTGCCTTCTTCTTCTAATGCAAGCAGTATCGATCTGAGCACCGCTTCGTCACCGCTGTTGCGGAATCCGTAGTAGCCCGAGATAACTATTCGACGTACTTGCGAATGATTGCCGGTGCCCATTTACGTAATGCCCCTTCCACTAGCTGCCATGCCACGATCAAAATACAGCCTATAATCATACCTGCACCCAAACCGAGCAGTACCCGAATCATCGAAATGTACAGCGGCGTATGAAGATGTGCGAACGTATCCACCATCGACAGCTGTCCAATCGAACCAATAATAATGAGAAGCCATGCCGCGCGGTAGCGCAATGACAAGAAAAGCCCGAGCAATAATAACGGATGCGCCAGCAAAAACTCCTTGAAACGCGGACGCACGCCGAACGTCGACTCCAAAAAGTGGCGGATAACGAGTTCAACGGACGATACTTGTCCGCTATTGCCTGTACGCGACAGGTAGTAGTAGCCAATTATCCCGACGACTGCCGCCAGGATGATCCAAGTCACTGTGATTGGCTTCGTAAGCAGCTCGCGAAGCTTGCCAACCGTCAGCTGACTGTTATAGAAAAATACATAAACAGCCACAAGAGCAATTGGAGCGAGATGCAGCAAGCTTACACCGCGGAACTGCTCCAATACTAGATTGTACGTAATGTTGTTCAACAATCCGAATACAATCGGAACAGCCGTAAGCGAGATTAGCGTCGCCACGATAAACCAATTTAGAGCTAACCCAAAGCGCTTTCCTGTAGACAAAGCAGGAAACAGCCATTTCATCCGGCTGCCGTTATCGGATACGGCACCCGGATGATGCGGCGTTTGTCCTTGCTGACTGCGGCCGACCGACCAATTTGCCCCGCCAATTACGCGGCGATCGCCAACAGTACGCGAGTAAATTCGATTCATAACCCACACGAGAGCTAGCGTAGGAGCTGCAATAGCTGCGCCTAACGCAAGGCCCTGCTCCATGATTGAGCTGTTAAGCTTGTACAAGCCGGCGCTTCCGAATAGGCCGATTACAAAAACCGGAATATAAACGCCAGGGATAAATGCACCTGCCAGCAGCGAAATTAGAGCGATCGCCCCTAATGCAACGATTGCCCGAACCGGTTTATTCCATGAAGGCGGATCATAATCGAACGGCTTCGGCGTACCCGGTGTAAAACCTGCATTTGTAAGCTTTGCGACAATGCCGTCTCTCCCGCTCATCGCTTCGCTAAGCTTGTCCAAGGAATGAACGATTGCACCTTTTTCGGCACTCGACTCAACGTTCCCATTCATGAAAAACATCCGGATATTGCGATCTTTCGCCGCCAAAAGAAAACGGTCGGCGATAGCGCCTGGCTTCATTGTCATCCCGTCGTTGTCCGACAAGGAATATAACCGGACCACATTATAGTTTGTAATATATGCTAATTTATTTATACCTTCTTGAGGTTTTTTTAAATTTTCGATCGCTGCGATGCCCATATCGTATTTATTAAGCAGTTCACCGAACTGATACAGGCTGTTATCCATCGCCTGATCAGAGGCGCCCTTCACTTTATCGCCATCAAATAACACGCGGTTTACGCCATACTCCTTCAGTTTTGCAAGAAGCGCATCCGTTGCCGACTGATCATAAGGCTGGACGCGGTCAGACAAACGCGGCAATACGCCGAACCCTGCGTCATGAATCGTCTGCAAGGACATCGGATCAAAATCCATCGTTTTCATAATCGCTTCCGCAATCGGCATCTCGACGACAAGACCGCTGCGGCCGCCGTATGACCAATCTCTGTATGCAGCCTCCGTACGATCAAAAGCCTCACGCACGATTGGAGCGATCATCTCTGCCTCTTTGGGTCCATTAAACAAAATATAAGTAAAGTTTTGTCCTACCGGTTCGAACTTGCCTTGCAGCAGCGCTGCGTCTCTAGAGCTGTAATAAGTCAATCTGCCCGAGAGAGACAGCTCCTTCAGCGAGCTCTCATAAACAGCCATGGTCGTAATGCCCGATTCCTTCAGCATTGCCAATTTCTCTGTCAGGAAAGCCTGCGGTCTGGCCTGCTTCTCCGCGACCTCAATAATATCCCGGTAGTCAAACACATATTCTACTTGTTTCGATGATTTTTCCATGTCCATCCGGACGGCGCCGAGCGGCATTGCTGCCGCTACGCCGATTAATGCAATGACCCACAGAACAAACCTGGCCCGCCGATTCCATTGCTGCCAACGTAAAAACACGTAATTCCTCCGTTCTAAACAGCCTGATTATCTATTATTCGTTACGGTCTACGCGTTCCATCACAGTAGATATCAACGTTTGCAGCGCTGAAGCAGCAGACTCCTTCGACTCGCCCTTGACCGCAAAATAAACCTTGATTTTCGGCTCTGTGCCAGAAGGGCGAAGGCAGAACCACGAGCCGTCCGCGAGCATATATTTCAACACATTTTCCGGACGCAGGCCGTCATGACCATTGCCGTAATCGAGCACTTGCTCCACTTTAACGCCGCCGATTTCAATTGGCGGGTTTTGACGCCAATCGTCCATAATAGCGCCGATTTTTTGCACCCCGTCAAAGCCCTTAAGCGTGCGTGACTCAAGACCTTCCAAATAGAAGCCGAACTTGGCGTAAAGCTCGAGCAGCACATCATACAACGTTTTTCCTTGGCTGCTATAGTATGCCGCAGCTTCCGAAATCAATAACGCCGCAACGATGGCATCTTTATCGCGCGCATAGGTGCCTGTCAAATATCCGTAGCTTTCTTCGTAGCCAAACAGGAAGGAATGTTCACCCGTTTGCTCATAGCGAGTCATTTTCTCCCCGATATATTTGAAGCCGGTTAACGTATTTTCAACCGCCGCGCCGTACGAACGGGCAATTTCCGCTCCTAACTCGCTTGTCACGATCGTTTTGACTACGATACCATTTTCCGGAAGTTGACCGCGTTCCTTTAACTGGCTAAGCACATAATGAACCATCAAAGCACCCGATTGGTTGCCAGTCAGCACCACATACTCGCCTTCATTGTTCTTCACAACCGCACCCATACGGTCGGCATCGGGGTCCGTTCCGATAATAATATCGGCATTGACCTGCTGAGCGAGCTTAATCGCAAGCGTGAACGCTTCACGCTCTTCCGGATTAGGCGACTTTACCGTGCTGAAATATCCGTCCGGCTGCTCTTGCTCCGGAACGATATGTACGTTATTGAAGCCAACCTTCTTCAATACTTCGCGAACTGGCATATTGCCTGTCCCATGCAGAGGCGTGAAAACAACGCTGAACTTCTCGCCAATTCCTTCTTTAATCAGATCGGCATTTAAGCTTTGAGCCACTACCGTATCGATAAACTGCTGATCGGCCTCTTCGCCCAGCCAGCGCAGCAAGCCCTTAGCTTCAGCTTCCTCGCGGCTCAGTCTTTTCACTTCATCGAAGCCGGCGATTTGACTGATTGCTGCAATTACCCGTTCTGCATCCTCCGGAATTAGCTGGCAGCCGTCGGAGCCGTATGCTTTAAAGCCGTTATATTCAGGCGGGTTATGACTTGCTGTTATGACGATCCCGCTGTCTGCCTGGAGTGCTCGTACCGCAAATGAAAGCTGTGGTGTAGGGCGCAGAGCGGTAAACAAATAAGTGGTAATGCCATTTCCGGCTAGCACGAGAGCTGCGTCAAGCGCAAACTCTGGCGAGTTGTTACGGGAATCATGTGCGATGACCACGGACGGGCTTGTTCCTTCGGAAGCTGCGCCGGCAAGCAGCCAGTTCGCAAGACCTTGTGTTGCTTTGCCGACTGTATAAGCATTCAAACGGTTCGTTCCTGCGCCCATCACGCCGCGCAAGCCGCCCGTACCGAATTCAAGATCACGATAGAAACGATCCGTAATTTCCTTTTCTTGTCCTGCGATGCTGCGAAGCTCTTCCTTCGTCGCATTATCGATAAGTGGATCATTAAGCCAAGCCTCGTATTTAGCAATTACCGTTTCATTAGTTGGATTCGTCATATTAGCAGCCTCTTTCTTTCATGAATTTGATTTATGAAGGATTAGATAACGCAAACATAAGCTCGCCTTCGGCAACGATTTGATCGCCAACTCTTGCTGTCCCTTGCCCTTTACCGATGGAGCCCTTGAGCCTTGTTATTTGCACCTCAAGCGTCAAAGTATCTCCTGGCTTTACTTGACCGCGGAAGCGGAAACCGTCAATGCCAGCAAAAAAGCCCAGCTTGCCGCGATTTGCTTCAATCATCAGCATAGCTACAGTGCCAACCTGTGCCAGCGCTTCTACAATAAGAACGCCAGGCATGACCGGATAACCGGGAAAGTGGCCGACAAAATAAGGCTCATTCATCGTAACATTTTTGAGACCGACTGCGCGAACGCCCGGCTCAACCTCCAAAATGCGATCGATCAGCAGGAATGGAGGGCGGTGCGGAATAATTTCTTGAATTTGGTTGATGTCCAGCATGTCAGAAAATAACTCCTTTCTAAAGTTTAGTAGTATAAAAAGTTCCAAAATGTACGAAACTATACTTATCCCTCATAAAACTGCAGTTTATGAAGGTTAAGATAAGGGGCTTGGCTGATGGACCTGAAGTGTCCTTCGTCAAGCCTCTTTGTTCCCTATGTAGCTGTTGCTAAGGATCACGAATGGCCAGTCGGCGTTCCCGATACGGGTTTATTGAGCGCCCTAAACATTACGATATACATAATTGAAGTAATGAACGAAAATCCGATGACTGCCCATAAATAGGAATGAGCATTTGGCGCTTCAAAGAAAATAAGCATAATCGCCGCATAGAAAAGTACGGTTGTAAGCTTCCCCATCCAATTGGCGGGCACCGTCTTCTTTCCGCGAAAATGAAAATACAATCCCCCCGCTATCATACCCAAATCGCGAATAAACATCGCCGCAGCCGCAGCCCAAGAAATATGACCGGAAATGAGCAGCGATACAATAACCGTAATAAGCATCAGCTTGTCAGCTAGCGGATCTAGCATGATGCCGACCATCGTAACCTGACCGCTTCTACGCGCGATATAACCATCAAGCACATCGGTAATGCCGGCAGCGACCATGATCAAAAAGGCGGGGATCATATGCCCCTTTGCGAAAACCAATATGTAGACAGGGATCAAAACAAACCGCAATGACGTTAAGAGATTCGGCAGATTCAAACTCTCACGCTCCTCTACCTATTGCTGACTGTCCACCATGGTTCCCAACTATTATACAACTACCTTCCATAAAAATAAAACCATCTCCATCAAAATGACTACTGATTATGTTTATGATTCAACAGCCCTATTGCAGAACGGAGCAGCTGCGCCAGAAGTAGTTTGATTTTCATTTTTCACAACACAAAAAGGCCGTCTTATAAGCAGCTTAAGCTGCTTAACAGACAACCCTTTCATCGTTTGATTATTAAGATTCGGCAAATACTAAGTCATAGAGATGCCGCCACGTGGCCCAGCTAAACACTTCGCCAACCGGCTGCTTTCCTACAACGGCATATCCAATGTATAAACCCGCCACAAGCATAATAACCATTATGATCGGCACGATGCCTTTGCGCAAAATCCACAGCAGCATCTGTACCCCCTTGGGTCGTCGCTTCTTATTGGAGCTCACTTCAGCCTTTGCGCGGCTGCTGCGCTTCCTTCTGGAGCCGCCTTCTTCCGCTTGACTCCTGAACCCGCTTGCTTCGCGGTCGATTCGTTCATCGGCCATACTCATCAACATCATCCTATCTTTATGCGCGCAGCCCGTTTGTAAGGCTCATCATCGTATCGCTTGACGACAACGCTCTAGCTGCCAGTTGATAAGCGCGCTGCACATTAATAAGCTCGGTCATTTCGTCCGATAGCTCGACATTCGACTGCTCCAAGTATCCTTGGCGCAGCGAAATGCGGTTCTCCGAATCCGGTACGATCTGCTGCAGCACATCGCCAGAGTTGATGCCGTCCGCAATAACAAACAGGTTATCAGAAACCGCAGACAATGCAGCCGGACGCGAAGCCTGAAGCAGCTTAATGCTGCCAAGCTCAATGGTGCGCCGGGAAGATACCCCTAGCACCGTTCCGTCTGGATTAACTCGGAGATTGTACCCTTGAGGCACTACAATATTGCCTTCAACCCTATTTCCGGTCGCAGCATCTCTTACACTCGCCACGACAGGATATCCGTCTTCCGTTGCCAAAAGCGTATCACCGTTTGCACCGACCGTCAACTGAAATGCCCCGTTGCGTGTGTAGGCACGACTGCCGGCATCGTCCACTTCGACCTCGAATAAAGCATTTCCCTCAATCGCAAGATCCGTTTCTTTATCCGTTCCCTGAAGAGGGCCTTGAGACAGATTTGGCTGAACCATCGTCATTCTCGAGCCCCAGCCCTGCGTAAAATCCATCGGCGTAAGACGGCCGGGCTGATTAAACGATTGAGGCTGGCTTCTTAAATTCGTAAGAAGATCTTCAAAGGTTGCTTCCTTGCGTTTGTAGCCGACTGTATTCACGTTCGCAATATTGTCCGCAAGAAGATCCAGCTTCTGCTGAAGCCCACTCATCGATACCATAGCGTTGATCATTGAACTGTTCATGCTTCGTGCTCCTCCGATGCTTCAACCCGTTGTTACACGCGGCCTACGTCGTTAACTGCTTTGCTTAAGCTCTGATCATAAAATTGGATAACCTTCTGGTTCGCTTCATAAGCACGGAGAGCTGACATAAGATCAACAGCCGCTTGCGCAGCATCGACATTAGAACGCTCTATATAGCCTTGTCTCACTTCAACGCGATCATCCGGAGCAATAGCGGCTGCTTCTCCATCTTCGGTTGCAAACCGGAAGCTTCCGTTCCCTTCGCGCTCGAGCAGATTCGGATTATCGATTCGGCTAATCAGCAGCTGAACGCCTATATCCTGTCCATTCGCATCGATAAAGCGCTGATCCTTCGTTAATATGAGGCTGCTAAGGCCTACACCCGCAGGCATCTGAATAGGCTGTCCATCTGTACCAAGCACGTTTGAGCCATCGCTCGACATCAGGAAGCCTTCCTCGGTAAGCGTAAACTTCCCGCCCCGTGTATACCGAATCTCTCCATTTTGATCCTGTACGGTGAAAAACGCTTGCGGCTGGAAAATAACCTCGCCGCCCTGTCCAACCGATTTGCCCGATGCGTCAAAGGATAGCCCGTCCACTGCAATGTTTGAAATCAAAGCAAAATCGGATGAGTTATTCGTTTGCGTTAAATCGCCCTGCAAGTGGACGGATAAGCTCTCCTCCGCAAATACGCCATTTGTCAGTTTCCCGACCTTGGTGAAATTTTCGGGACCCGCTCCTGTTAAGGACAGCATCACTTCCGGAAAAGAACGGGTTACCGCATTGGTCTGCTTATAACCGGGCGTGTTTATATTGGATATATTATTCGTTACCGTATCATGTCTGCGCTGCTGAGAAATCATGCCCGCCGCCGCGGTATATAGTCCTCTTAACATCGTTGTTGCCCCCTTGGCCGCTTCCATTCCATCTTACCTATATATGTTATCGGTTGAAAGCAAGGCTGCCTGAATAGCTTGTCCATGCGACCATTGACTCATTTACGCCTCGGCGACGCCCCCCTAAGGCTCCCTACCCGCGCAGATGATTGTGATCAAGGCCGCTGCTGTCTTTACTTCTTCCCGAGCTTGTCCAAGTTATCTAGAAGGATTCCTGTCCCTTTAACAACGCAGTGCATAGGGTCTTCCGCAATTAATACCGGTACTTTGAGCTCCTCTGCAAGCAGCGCATCAATTCCGCCAAGCAAAGCGCCCCCGCCCGTCAAAATAACGCCCCTGTCAATAATGTCCGCCGACAGCTCCGGCGGCGTGCGCTCAAGTACAGCCTTAGCTGCCGATACGATGGACATTACCGGGTCCCAAAGCGCTTCGCGCACCTCTCCGGAACGGATCGTTAACGTAAGCGGTAGCCCCGAAACCATATCTCGGCCGCGGATATCGATCTCATCCTGGCGACCGCCTTCAAGCACAGTACCGATCTTAATCTTAATATCCTCACTCGTTCTTTCACCGATCAGAAGCTTATATTTATTTTTGATAAATTTCATGATCGCATCGTCGAACTTGTCCCCTGCGACTTTAATAGAGGAGGAGGTTACAACGTCGCCCATAGAAAGAACGGCCACATCCGTTGTGCCCCCGCCAATGTCTACGACCATATTGCCGCTGGGCTGGAAGATATCCATTCCAGCCCCTATAGCGGCAGCCTTCGGTTCATCCTCAAGAAATACTGCTTTTGCACCGCTGCGTTCAGCAGCTTCGCGAATGGCTTTCTGTTCAACTGATGTTATGTTCGTTGGAGCGCAGATGAGAATACGCGGACGGCTAAACCATTTCCGTCCCTCGACACGATCAATAAATGCTTTCAGCATAATTTCCGTAATTTCAAAATCCGCAATAACACCGTCACGCAGCGGACGAATCGCCACAATGTTCCCTGGCGTACGACCGACCATTCTATGTGCTTCCTCGCCAACTGCCAGTACGCGTTTCGTATCGCTTTCAATCGCAACGACTGAAGGCTCATCGAGTACAACGCCTCTTCCTTTCACATGAATAGATACATTGGCTGTGCCAAGATCGATCCCGATATCCTTGCTCAACATAAGGCTTAAGTCCCCCAACGAATAATAATTACAAAACGTACATTTGGTTCCCTTGACACAGAAACCGTTAACGCTTATTATTCGCCAAAAAAGACATATTTCCTCTATATTTCGAGAAAAAACTTCATAGCTTCCCTGCCGCCAGCACTTCACGTTTCTTCGAGCTCGTTTTCTTGTATTTAATCTTGGTCGCTTCTCCTCCCCTCAGATGCCTAATCGATTTGTGGTATTCGAGAATGTGCTTAACCTGATCGGCCAAATCGGGGTTTATTTCAGGAAGCCGCTCAGTTAAGTCCTTATGCACCGTGCTTTTGGATACACCGAACTCTTTGGCGATCGTTCGCACCGTGTGCTTCGTTTCAACGATGCAGCGGCCTATTTTAATGGTTCGCTCCTTGATGTAATCGTGCACGTTCCCGCCTCCCTTACTCGAGATAGTTTGGTACATTATATGAGTAGGTCGGGTATATATTCGTTATGGTCAAGCCTAACATGCCTGAATGTGAATAAATTTTCATAAAAACGTAAAACAGGCAGGGAATTGCTCCCCGCCTGTACGACTAAAGTCCTATTTTTTTGAGGAGAGGTTACTCTCCAGCCGTCATTACTCCACGATCAACGAGCTTGGGTTAACCGGCTTGCCGTTGCTCCGTGTTTCATAATGAAGGTGAATGCCCAGATCTCGTTCAAGATCATTGCGGCCGGCTTTGGCGATCACGGTACCTTGACGAACCTCATCGCCTACGGCAACCGCAACATCCGTTACGCTTTGGTATACGGTCACAAGACCGCCGGCGTGCGTGATTTCAATGACGTTGCCGTTTGTTGGTTCCGTCTTTACATAAGTAACTTTACCCGAGAGTGCGGCAAGCACATCGAAGGTTTTGCCGCTAGGGTCAACGAAGTCGATCCCCATGTGCGGAGAGAAAGTTTCTCCCACTTGCACCAATGCGGCTTCACGCTCTGCATCGGTCGATTTCTCATCATAGAACGGAAGCTCTACTTGAAGCGCTTCTTTGTTAGCGAGCGGCCACTGCATTAATTCGTCGCCAGCCACAACTTCGGGCGTTTCGTTATCTTTCCCTTGCGTTGCTGCATCCCCTTGTGAAACTTCAGTAGAGTCGGGTTTACTTGTTGTAGGACTCGTTTGATCCGCTCCCTGATAGATCCACATTAAGGTTACGATAATTGCTGCCGCGGCCATGAAGATTGCTGGAGATACCCATCGCTTTGCAAAAAGGTTCTTCCATCCACTGCTAGATTTGGCGGCAGACGTTCCTCCCAGAACAGTTTTGGGAGTTTCTTCTGGTCTTTGCTTCGGTTTACTTTGATTTTGATCATTCATTTTCTATCACCTCACTAGCCATTGTTGCCAGATCTGCTAGGTTTATACGTGAGGTTAATACGAAATATTGAAAGAGTTCACATTACGAGCGGCTAGCGAGCTGATCCGATAGCTCTGAATCTTGCACCACTTGAACGCTAGAATAATAATGAGCTAAAATTTCTTCGGCTGTTGCCCCCGACTGGGCCATACCATTCGCGCCCCATTGGCTCATTCCGACGCCATGCCCGTAGCCGTATGTCGTAATCGCAATGGACTTGCCTTTCACGCTCCATGTGAATTGAGAGGAAGCGAGTCCCAGCTTTTCTCTCACTTCCCGCCCCGTAAAGGTTACGCCTCCTATAATAATCTTGCTGATACGGTTGCCTTCCGTCCTCTCTACTACACGGATCGAGGATTTGGCTGAGCCCTTCTTCGTCACACCGAGCTTGCTGTAAAACTCGTTAAGTGAAAGTTCCACCGTTTCTTTATACCGGGGCGAAATCGCCTTATCCCATGGACTTTGCACACTGCGCAAGTAAGGAATCTCTTGCTTCCAATAATCCTCTGAATTTTCGGTATATCCGTTACTAGTCGAGAAAAAAGCGGCCTCAATCGGTTCGCCGTTATACGTAATAATTTTCCCTCTCGTCTGAGCGACCGCCTCTCCCAGCTTGCTCATATTTTTCTTTTGCTCATCCTTTGGCCACTTGGTGGCGAGCTCTGCAAGCGGAATGTAAACTTGATGCTCGGTTGTGTCGGTTACATCCGCTCCCTTTACCGGCACTCCGCTGACATTGCCTTGAACAATTCTCCGAACCATATACGTGCGTGCGGCTATAGCCTGTGCCTTTAGCGCCTCAAGCTCGAAGCCAATCGGCATTTCCGCAGCCACTACACCACGGACATAGGTTTCCAGAGGCACCCTCTCAATCCGTTTTTCCTTTGTTATATAGATGCGGACAATGAGATGATCAAATGCGTACGACGTATCCGTTTGCGATCCATTGCCGGAGGACGGCTTCGCCGCCTGCTGAGAACTGTCTCCATCTGCGGAAGGCCGTAACCCTTCGGCTTCTTCCGCGATACCGGCCCTTGACTCTGCTTGAATGCCTTCCTCTGCAGCGCTATTATCCGTTCTGTACCTGTCAGCATGCACATATCGGATCTCATTCAGCGAAAGCCTTACTAGCATCACGGATGCTCCAAGCATGGCTCCGATTGCGAACAACCCCATCCATCTGCTTGTCCGCAAACGGCCGAGCAACGAAACTATTGAAAACTTCCCTATCCTTCGTCTCATGAGCTCTCCTTCCATCTTGGCCGGAAAGAGAAAACAGGAACCTTGCTTTCGCCGAGTCCCTCTCTCTTAATCCGGTCCTGATGGTTCATTCTATGAGTAAAAATGATAGGGTAGAACCGGCTTAACGGCTAATCATGGCGGAGTGCGTCAACCGGCCGCAGGCTCGCCGCCTTATTCGCGGGCAAATAGCCGAACACAACGCCGACGAAAGCGGAGAAAGCAAAAGCTAACCATACCGTATCGCCCGGAACTTCGGTATCTGTCTGCATAACCATCCCGATAACGAAGGAGGCAATGTATCCGAGTCCAATCCCCAGCGCGCCTCCCAGGCCGCTTATGCATACAGCCTCTACCAAAAATTGAAATAAAATGTCCCGCTTCTTAGCCCCTAGCGATTTACGAATGCCAATCTCCCTCGTCCGTTCCGTCACAGATACGAGCATTATATTCATGATGCCGATCCCGCCTACGATAAGCGAAATGATAGCTACATATATAAGCTGCCTGTTCATCGTTTCATTAACTGAGTTTAACGTCTCCATCGCTTCTTCTTGATTAAGCACCCGGTAAGCATTCTCATTCCCCCGGAATTTCTCATAAAGTACCGCCTCTACCGCAGTTACGGTCACATCCATGAGGTCTGTATCCGTGACCGTTAAGTTAATAGTAGAAACGCCGCTCGTTTGAAATATTTTTTGAGCTGTTGTAACAGGTATTAATATTTTTTCGTCGTTCGAGCCTGTAATCGAGCTGCCCTGTGCTTCCAGCAGTCCGACAATCGTAAAAATGTAACCGTTAATCGTTATTTTTTTGCCGACTGCCGCAGCCGGGTCCTCTCCCTCGTCCTCAAACAAATCGGTTGCGGTATCTACGCCGATAAGCGCCACCTTTGTGTTGTTCTTAATATCTGGAGAAGCAATATATCTCCCATCCTGAACCGGAAAATCCTTCACCTCT
>DATJKM010000231.1:0-15449 GCA_035491515.1 Candidatus Udaeobacter sp.
GGATATTTTGGCGCGCTATGGCGGAGAAGAATTTACGGTGTATTTGCCGCACACGAACCGGGATCATGCCGCGCAAATTGCCGAGAGGCTTAAGGAAGCCGTAGAGCAGAATCAGGTGAATACGGGGCTGGGGGAGCAAACGATATCGGTTACGATAAGCATGGGCGTGATCTCGATCGAGCATTTTGAGCCTTCTGATCTTGCGGATCCGAAAGCTTTCTTGAGGGAGCTGCTTGCTGAGGCGGATGCGGCTTTGTATGAAGCGAAGTACAGCGGCCGCAATCGGATTGTCAAACGAAAATTAGCCTAAAAGCCTGAGAGTTCAGGCTTTTTTTTAATGCTCCTTGCATAGTCAGTCCGAGATAGTTCTGATAAAATAGAAGCTATCCGGTTACTAGAGCTACAACTATCGAAAGCGGGAACTAATCTAATGAGAAAAGTGCAAATTGGAATGGTCAAGCCGGGAGACAAGGTGGCAAAACCCATTTTTCAAGAAAACGGAAACGTGCTTCTGGGAGAAGGGGTTGAGCTAAATGATCGTTACATCGATCGATTGCGCAACTTGGGCATCGATTTTGTGTTCATAGAGGACGGATTGACAGCGGATCTGATTCCAGAGGATACGATCCGGGAAGAAACCCGTAAGCAAGCGGTCGATACCATCTATAAGACGATGAACTCCTTCAAGGATCAGACCGTAACGAAGGGACGAACGATTGCGCCTGATATGGGCCGGAATTTCCGGGCGGTATTCGGGCAAATTATGCAGGACTTGGCGACAAGACCTAATATGCTCGTCAATTTAACCAGCATTCATGCTATGGATGCCTATTTGTTTCAGCATTCCTTTAATGTGGCGGTGCTCGCAGGAATTATGGGCATAGCGAAGGGCTTCAACCGCAACCAACTGGAAGAGCTTGGCATCGGCGCGCTTCTCTTCGACATCGGGATGACTAAGGTGCCTGCAAAGCTGCTTGCTCACCCGGGCGGCTTATCGGCGGATGAACATACTATCGTTCGAAACCATACCAAGGAAGGATTCGATATATTACGCAAGTATCATGATATTTCTATCGTTTCCGCTCACTGCGCATTGCAGCATCATGAACGCTTTAACGGATCGGGCTATCCGCGGGGGCTTAAAGAAAATGAAATACATATGTATGCCCAAATCGTCGGTTTAGCGGATACATTTGATGCGTTAACTTCGCCAAGGCCGCACCGGAAGCGTTATACGGCGAGTGAAGCAATCGAGTTTCTGTTCGCTGCCGGCGGGACCTTTTTTGATCTGGAACTCATTAAGCTATTTTGTCGACATATATCAATTTATCCGATTTCCACCTCGCTCCTGCTCAGCACCGGTCAGGTCGGCGTCGTATCGGAAAATAACGAGCTGGCCGTCCATCGTCCCCGCGTCCGCATCATTATGGAACCGGATGGAACGCAGCCCGCATCGCCTTATGAGATCGAGCTGAAGGATGAGCTTTTTATCACTATAGTAAAAGAGCTGTAGTTTCGTTTTGATAGAAATAGATGCATTAAGCATAGGAGCTTAACCATACCGCGCCGCATTCTCTCGCATATTCTAATAGAAATGCAGGAGGGAGTGACAGCATGGCGTATCAGGTCAAACCGCCAATTTTTGGTCCTAAGACTACTAACCATTTTCTGCTTAAGAGAACGAAGGCCTCCAAGCTGCAAAGCGGTCCGACTTTTAATCGGTTGACCGTATTGTGGGTAGACAGCAATGGGGTTCCTTTCAATTCGGCAGGCTTTAACGCGGCATTGTTTAGAGGCAGCGAGCTTGTTCAGACCGCAGCTTTCGATCGTTTCGGCGCCGTATTTTTCAGTCTGATACCGACTTTAACGACTGTGAATTATACGATTCAGGTATATGACAGTTTTGGCAGAGTGTATCGTACCAAAACGATTCCGGCAGGCGTAGAAGCTTTCTCGGTGATCGGTTAATCAGGAAACAGAAGAAATCTTCCAAATTGGCGGCAGTTTTGCTGCTGGAATGGAAGGTTTCTTTTTTTGCAATAATGGCAGACTTGCTTTCTATCTGATAGCGTTTAAGGTAAAATAATGAGAAATAGAGCGAGTAGGGGATGTGCGTTCATTTATGGGAACATTACAGCACCACAAGCTATCGAAGCTCGAAGTGCTGCGAAGAGTGCTTTTTATTACACTCGGCGCGGTGCTCGTATCGGTTGCACTGGAAATTTTTCTTGTGCCAAATCACATTATTGATGGTGGTATTGTCGGCATATCGATTATGGCTTCCCATTTATCTTCCTTGCCGCTAGGCCTCTTTCTATTTCTATTAAATCTTCCTTTTTTGTTTCTCGGCTATAAGCAAATCGGCAAAACGTTCGCCCTGTCGACGCTGTATGGCGTATCGGTTATGTCGGTTGGAACGTTTCTGCTTCATCCGGTGCCTCCCCTTACGGTAGAGCCTTTTTTGGCCTCTATTTTTGGCGGTGTAATTTTGGGTATTGGCGTAGGGATGGTTATAAGGTTCGGAGGCTCGCTTGACGGTACCGAAATTATTGCGATTTTATTTAACAAGCGGCTCCCGTTCTCGGTAGGCGAGACGGTGATGTTTTTTAACTTATTTATACTCGGCAGCGCCGGTTTCGTGTTCGGCTGGGATCGGGCGATGTATTCACTTATCGCGTATTACATCGCGTTCAAAATGATTGACATCACGATCGAGGGATTCGATGAATCGAAGGCAGTCTGGATTATTAGCGACGAAGCGAAGGAGATCGGCGCGGCTATTATGAGCCGGCTTGGCCGCGGCGTCACTTATTTGCACGGTGAAGGCGGCTTTACAGGGGGAAGCAAACGCGTTATTTTCTGCGTTATTACGCGGCTTGAGGAAGCGAAGATGAAGTCGATCGTTCATGAGCTCGACCCCGTGGCGTTTCTCGCAGTCGGCAACATTCACGATGTGAAGGGCGGACGGTTTAAGAAACGGGATATTCACTAATGATGGTAGTAGGAGAAGCTCGTTTATGGACAGCGGGCGGCCGATAATGGCTTTGGGATGAAGGAGATCAGCGTTTTGGATGAGTTTGCGAGAATTGTGCATTGGACGGCGGGCAGGCAGGACGGCGAGTGGCAGCGGCAGCGCGGCGTTGTTGTCGGGATAGGCGATGATGCCGCCGTGGTTGATCCAGCCGCGGCTGCGGATGGCGTAGCTTCGCCGAAGCGGCTGCTGCTGGCGGTCGACACGATGGTGGAGACCGTCCACTTCAAGCAGTCGACGATGCGGGACGAGGACGTCGGCTATAAGGCGCTTGCCGCTAACATAAGCGATATTGCCGCGATGGGAGGCGTGCCCTTGCATGCGCTCGTCTCGGTCAGCGTACCGCCCGCGTTTACGCCGGAGCGAATGCGGAGGCTGTACGATGGGCTGTACGAATGCGCCGAGCGCTATGGAGTTGCCATTGCGGGAGGCGATACGACGTCGGCGCCGGAGCA
The DNA here is from genome assembly GCA_035491515.1 of Candidatus Udaeobacter sp. GTDB lineage: Bacteria > Bacillota > Bacilli > Paenibacillales > Paenibacillaceae > Pristimantibacillus. Next base: position 3,487 of record DATJKM010000231.1, read on the forward strand.
TCTGGTTGTCGCCGTAACGGTGACGGGAACCGTTGAGGCGGGGCGCGAGCTGCGCCGCTCGGGCGCTAAGCCGGGCGATGCGGTGTTTGTGACCGGCGCCGTAGGCATGTCGGCGGCGGGATTGCATGCGCTGCTTGCCAAGGAGGCGCGAGGGGGGGCGGAGGGTCTTCCGCCCTTGCAGGAGCATGCGGTGCTTGTGCAGGCGCATCAGCGGCCAATTCCATCGGTGCGGGCAGGCCGGCTGCTGCTTGAGCGGGGAAGCTGCCGCTCGCTCAATGATGTAAGCGATGGACTGGCGAGCGAATTATGGGAAATTGCGGAAGCATCAGGACTGCGTCTTGTTGTTAGGGAGAAGCATTTGCCGAAGAGCGGCAGCATGGCGGCTTACGCTTCAAGCGTTGGCATTGATCCGCTGGAATGGATGCTTTACGGCGGAGAGGATTACGTATTGCTGGGCACGATGGCTTCTGAGGAGGCCGATGCGATGCGGGTTGTTTTTCAGCAGGAGGGCATTCCTTTTTTTATAATCGGGGAAGCCGAAGCAGGTGAGCCGTCAGTAGAGCTCATACGCCATGATCAGGCTTTTGAAGGAAACGGATCACAGTCCGGGTCCGCGAAGAGGGTTAAGCTTAAGAAGCGCGGATACAATCATTTTTCGTCATGAACGGGTGAATAGTATGCAACAACAGGTAGGCCATGCCATATGGCTGGCGCAAACGGAGCAGGATACAATAGCCTTGGCCAAGCAGCTTGCTGCAAGGGTAATGCCGGGCGCACTGCTCGCGTTAGACGGCGATCTCGGCGCAGGCAAAACGAGATTTTCTCAGGCCTTTGCCGAAGCCATTGGCGTGAAAGGCATTGTGAATAGTCCAACTTTCACGATTATAAAAGAATACGAAGGGGATCAGCTTCCCTTTTATCATATGGATGTTTACAGGCTGTCGCTGGAGGAAGCGGATGAGCTGGGTTTGGATGATTATTTCTATGGCGATGGGGTAACGATCGTGGAATGGGCAAGCTTGATAAAAGAGCTGCTGCCAAACGAGCGTTTGGAGCTGTATATCGAGCATCTTGGCGATGAATCGCGGCGCATTCAATTGACCGGCTTCGGAGAAATTTATGCTGGCTGGTGCGAAGCCGTGAATGAGATAGGAGCGGGCAGATGAGAACGGAGCAGAAGCATCAAGCTGGAGCGATTTTGGCATTAGATACGTCAACGGCATCGATGGCGGCCGCAATCGTTAGCGGTCATGACGTGCTGGCTGAAATTCAAACGTTAGCGGAAAGAAACCATTCGGTTCATGTCGTGTCGCATATCAAGGAAATGCTGCTCGGCAGCGGAATTACGGCTGCGGACATCGAAGCAATTGCCGTTGGAAATGGACCGGGGTCCTACACGGGGATGCGTATCGCAGTATCTGTGGCCAAGACGCTTGCATGGGTGTGGAACAAGCCGCTGGTCGGCGTATCCAGCCTGGAGGCGCTTGCTTACGGTGCATGGCATCAGACTTTAGACATGCAGGCGGAGAAGACGAAAGCTCTTGAAGGCGGGCACTGGGTGCTCCCGATTATGGATGCTAGACGCGGGCAAGTTTACTCGTCCGGCTTCATGATGACGAATAAGGCGGAATGGAGCCGCTGGTCGGATGATGGCGTGCGGCTTATGATGGATTTTATGGATCAGCTGGAGCAGCGATTAGCAGGGCAGCCGGCGGGAGCCGTCCGGAGTATTTCGCTAGTAGGGGATTTGTCGCTTCACGAACAGGGGGCGCAGCGTCTGCAGCAGATCGGCGATTCAGCAGGCGTGATTGTCCGGCTGCAGCCATTTATCCAAGAGGGCAAATGGATTGCTAGTCTTGGCCGTTTACGATTAGAGGCAGGCCTGACTGAAGACCCGCATACTTTCATTCCTAACTATACGCAGCTCACCGAAGCTGAAGTCGTATGGAAGGCGAAACAGGAAGGTGAAGCGAAGGTATGAATATAGACGTGAATAAGCTTATTTTTCGTGCGATGACGATGGCTGACATTTCTGCAATCGTTGCTATCGAAGAAGAAGCGTTTTCGAGTCCATGGACGGTGGAAGCGTTCACGAATGAGCTGATGAACAACTTATTTGCCAAATATATGATTATGGAATACGAAGGCCAAATTATCGGTTATGGCGGTATGTGGGTTATTATGGACGAGGCGCATGTGACGAATATTGCGGTGCGGTCGGATGTTCGGGGACAAGGGCTGGGCAGCTGCCTGCTAATGGAGCTGCAGCGGACGGCGGTCTTTTTTGGCGCAGTCAAAATGACGCTCGAGGTACGTCCATCTAATGAAATAGCACAGCGGCTTTACCGGAAATACGGCTTTGAACCATCCGGTATTCGTCCTCGTTACTACTCGGATAACAATGAAGACGCGCTTATTATGTGGGCGGAGCTTGACCATGAGCGGTTAAAGGCAGGGGAGCAATGAACGTGAGTCAGTCAGAACAGGCAGCAACTACTAAGCGATCGAACGATATTATTTTGGCTGTGGAGACAAGCTGCGACGAGACATCGGCAGCCGTTATTCGCGGAGGCAAGCAAATCCTTTCGAACGTTGTATCTAGTCAAATAGAGATTCATGAGCGCTTCGGGGGCGTCGTGCCGGAGATTGCTTCGCGTAAGCATGTGGAGTCGATTACGCTGATCATCGAGCAGGCTGTAAAAGAATCAGGTCTCTCCTTGAAGGACATGTCGGCCATTGCAGTAACGCAGGGCCCAGGACTCGTAGGCGCATTGCTCGTAGGTATCGTAGCTGCCAAAAGCTTGTCCATGGCACTGGATATTCCGTTGATCGGCACGCATCATATTGCGGGACATATTTATGCGAATGAGCTTGTGCATGACATCGTATATCCTTGTATGGCGCTTGTCGTATCCGGCGGTCATACGGAATTGGTGCTGCTGGAGAGCGAGGGTGAATTCCGCGTCGTAGGCCGCACAAGAGATGATGCAGTCGGTGAAGCTTACGATAAAGTGGCACGTGCGCTTAAATTGCCGTACCCAGGGGGACCGCATATCGACAAGCTCGCAGTAGAAGCGGAGGAATCCATTACTTTGCCTCGTTCCTGGCTGGAGGCGGATAGCTACGACTTTAGCTTCAGCGGCTTGAAATCGGCCGTGCTCGCGGTCATTAACCAGACGAGAATGAAAGGGCAGGTGCTGAATGAGGCTGCTTTGGCCCGCGGTTTTCAGGAGTCGGTTACCGAGGTGCTCGTTACGAAAGCGCTGCGCGCCGTTCGTCAATTCGGCGCGAAGCAGCTGCTTCTGTGCGGTGGAGTAGCGGCCAACCGGGGCTTGAGAGCAGCTTTAACGGCCCGCTGCGAGTCAGAACGGGTGCCGCTGCTTATTCCGCCGAATTCGCTCTGCACGGATAATGCCGCTATGATTGGCGCGGCAGCCTATCTTAAGCTGAAACGGTCACAATTTACCGATCTCGACATGAAGGCGGACCCCGGCTTTTCGCTGGAGAGCTGGTCAGTGAGCAATATGCCGCTTCCGAGTGGCAAATAGCGGTCCGTTTACTGCTAAATTACAAGGTGCTCATCTTTATTCTGGAAAAAAATTTGAAAAATAGTTGGGGATTGAATTGACAGACTATTTTCAAGGGCCTATAATAGGCAACAATACTTCAATTTCATACGTTTCAAACGCAAGGAACAGGAATAGTAAAGCTTGTCCGGGATTGTCGGCAGCGCGGTTGTGAGTGAGTCTCATTCATACGTTGCTGTGACACAGAGAGCTGCGGGGTGGTGCAACGCAGTCGAAGGATGCTTGAAGCTCACCTGGGAGCGGAACAGTGGAAACGATGGCGGCAGTTTTCAAATGCTGATCAGCCATGCAGGTACATTGTTACGGTTAACCACCGTAATCGGGTGCATGTGAGTCAACATCCGGAGTTGGCCATATGCTTAAGTTGGGCGTCCCTGCTCGTTTGCGAACGTATGGGTGTCAACAAGGGTGGTACCGCGCGGGTCTATTATAGCCTGTCGTCTCTTGATTCAAGAGACGACAGGCTTTTCTTGTTGACTTGGAAGTAAATGAAATGACCTTTAGACGAATAGTAATAAACAATATAGAGTGGAAACGCTATGATCAGGAGCAGTAGAACAATAGGCTGGCAAAGCGAATTTCGAGGATGCTCATCGTAAATGAGTGAGTAAATCGAAATCGTGCAGAGAGCTGCGGGGTGGTGCGACGCAGTCGAAGCTGAGGTTTGAATCTCGCCTGGGAGCGGAACAGTGGAAACAGGTTGTTTTGTAACAGCCGGAGCCTACACTGTTACGGCTAGCCGCCGTCATCGGGCATTTAAGCGGGCTCGGATCCCCGCAGCAAGCAGCAAGAATGCCTTTTTGGAGGCGGCTTTGCCAAGCTTCTGCAGAAGGACCGGTCAATTAGAGTGGTACCACGGCAGCGTAAAGCTCGTCGTCTCTTACAAGGAGACGACGAGCTTTTTTTGTACAAATTTAAGAGCGTATAAATTTCAATCTTTTATAATAACCAACCAACATTTAGGAGGAAATTACCATGACAAACGAAATGAAAAAAATCCAAATTTTCGATACGACCCTGCGTGATGGCGAGCAATCGCCCGGTGCTTCCATCGATCCGGAACGTAAAATCATTATTGCCCGCCAGCTTGGCAAACTGGGCATCGACGTCATTGAGCCCGGCTTTGCGGTATCGAGTCCAGGCGAATTCGCAGCTATACAGCAAATTTCCCGCGAGCTGCAGCATGTTGAGATCGCCGGATTTGCCAGAGCGGTAAAGCTGGATATCGACGCTGCCGTGAAAGCGACGCAGGATGCGGCTAAAAGACGGCTTCACTTATTCATCTCCTCGTCGGACATTCATCTTAATCATCAGCTGCGCAAATCGCGCGACGAGGTTGTTGAGATTGCCCGGGATATGGTTGCCTACGGCAAGCAATTCGTTGATGAAATTGAATTTTCCGCGATGGATTCCACGCGATCGGGCAGAGATTTTGTCATTCAGCTCGTAGAGGCGGTAATTGCCGAAGGAGCGACAATTATTAATTTGCCCGATACACTGGGTTACGCGATGCCCGAGGAGATGAGCGAACTGTTCCGCGTTGTTCGGACGCAGGCTAGAGGCGGCGACCGTGTAAGATACAGCGCGCATTGCCATAATGACCTTGGTCTTGCGGTAGCCAACAGCATTGCAGCGATCCATGCGGGCGCTACGCAGATTGAAGTAACCGTAAACGGAATCGGCGAAAGAGCGGGCAACTGCTCCTTGGAAGAGCTGGTTATGGCGATTGAAACGCGTAAGGATGCGATTCAAGCGGAAACGAACATTCAAATTGGAGAGATTTACGAAACGTCGCGAATGGTCAGCCGCGCTATGAATTTCCCTATCGCTTATAATAAGCCGATCGTTGGACGCAATGCGTTTCAACACGAGTCGGGCATCCATCAGGACGGCCTGCTGAAAAACCGCAATACTTATGAAATCATGGATCCGGAAGCAATGGGTATCTCGCGGAATATGATTATTCTGGGCAAGCATTCCGGCCGCCATGCGATTAAGCATCGCCTTTCGGAATACGGCATCGAGATGTCCGATGCTCAAATGCAGGATGTGTATGAGAAGTTCAAGGAAACTGCCGATGCTCAAAAAATCGTTACTGACGATGAGTTGATCCGAATTGCCGGCGAGCTGACACAGACGCAGCCAGATCCATACGTGCTGGTTGATCTGCATGTTCATGCCGGATCGCAGCGTTCGCGCACAGCAACGGTAACGATTCGTGAAAATGAGCGCGGAGCGGAGCAGACGTATGTTGCGATGGGAGCAGGCCCGCTTGAGGCGGTTATCCATGCGATCCAGCAAGCAATTCCGGTTGCAGCCGAGTTTGAGGATCTGGAGCTGCATTCGTTATCAACAGGCGAGGACGCTTATGGCGAAGCCGTCGTCAGCATTGTGCACAAGCAGCAGCGCTTCCGGGGCACTTCCATTCATAACGACATCGTACTTGCAGCGGCGCAGGCCTATGTCTCAGCATGCAATCAAGCGGTTATGACAACGGGAAGCAGGAATGTTGATGCTAGTCCGAGTAGGGCGGCTAACTGATAAAACAAAGATTAAATTCGAAATAACCGTCAAGGGAGAGGTTGTTTTTGAACAAAATCATTCAATATTACAATCAATTTGATGAATGGGGGCGTCTCGAAAGAGCGCCCCTTGAATTTATCGTTAATTGGCAGCATATTAGACGGTTTCTGCCGAAGAACGGGCATGTTTTGGATAATGGTGCGGGACCTGGCAAATATGCGATGGAGCTGGCCGCTTGCGGCTACGTCGTTACATTAACGGACTTGACGCCACGGTTGGTGCAAATGGCAAGCGAGAAGGCAAATGAGCTTGGTTTAGCCGAACGTTTTAAAGGCTTCCATGTTGCCGATGCCAGGAGCTTAACGATATTTCCGGATGAGCAGTTTGACGGTTCCCTTATGATGGGACCGCTTTATCACTTACAGCTGCAGGAGGAGCGGGACCAGGCAGTCAAAGAGCTTTATCGCGTGACGAGGAGCGGTGGATATGTGTTTGTCGCATTTATGACGAGGATTAGACATTTGCTGAGTGTGCTCGCTCACCCGCAGAGCTGGAAGCCTCTCGACAATATCGGAGAGATTCAATCCTTCATGGAAACAGGCGTTTTTAATCATACCGATGAAGGCAGATTTACAGGCGCTTATTTCTACGATATAGCTGACATTAAACCGTACATGGAATCACATGGCTTTGAATCGGTTAAATTGATCGGCTCATCGAGTGTTGCCGGCGCTTTTACTCAAGAGCAGTTCGAGTATTGGCGATCGCTTGGGGAGAGCGAATATGCGAAATGGATGGCGCTTATATTTGAGTACGCGGATAATGTCAATCTACTAGGCTCATCCACTCACTTGCTCTATATCGGAAAAAGAAATTAAGTAATAATTTTTCCAAAATTAGTGTTGTGCACAAAGTTATCCACAATTGAGTGCGTTTCTGTGTATAAAACGGTGAAAAGCCCGAAAATACTGGATTTACTGAAGCTAAACAATGTGAGCGAAAAGGGGATATTTTTTTCACAATGTGGATGTGGATAATGTGTATAACGTGGATAAAGTTTTTAAAACGTATGAGTTTGTACCTATAAAACGACGAAATCCGCGAAAATACTACTGCAATACTCCTGTACTATCGACAGAATTAACTAACAATTTATACAGAGTTGTTGATATCTTTGTGGATAACCGTGAATAGCTCATTTTTCGATAAAGTGGAATTAAGACTAAGGTTTTCCTTCCGTTTTGCGCTTTTATTGCGGTCACGCAAAAATTTTGCGTGAAATACCAGTCAGGTTTTCGGTGAAAAAATAACTGTTATGCGTTATCGTGAAACTATGACGCATTTAAAACATATAACTCACCTTAAATCAAATAGCTCTCGCAATTTATAAGTGTGAATGGAGGTTAACCAAGGGATGGATAAGCAAACGATCATTCAGGTAAGTTCAGTCAGCAAGTATTATGGTGCGAATAAGGCAGTGGATCGAGTATCTTTCAAAGTAAATGAAGGAGAAATTTTCGGCATTATCGGCACACATGGCGCTGGAAAGACGACGCTGCTTGAAATGCTAATGGGCATTCGTATGCCAGACCAAGGCAGCATCCGCATATACGGTCATGATGTGGTGCTTGAAGCAGAACGATTGAAGGAAGACATCGGAATCCATCTGCAAAGCACGTCTTTGGTCGATAAAATGAATGTTCGAGAGGCAATGGAGCTTTTTCAGGGCTTTTATAAACGGAAATCTGATTTGGACCGTATCATTGAACAGTTCGGACTTAGCCAGTATTCGGATAGATTAGTAAAACGCTTATCAGGCGGTTGGAGACAACGCACGGCATTAGCGATCGCATTAGTAAATGACCCGAAAATTATATTTTTGGATGAGCCGACAACGGGCCTTGACCCACAAGCCAAAAAGGATTATTGGTCGTTGCTGCAGCTGCTTCAGCAGCAGGGTAAGACAATCGTTGTCGCCTCACATGATATGGAGGAAATTCAACGTAATTGCAATCGTGTTTGCGTTATGCGTAAGGGAGAATTTATTACTTGCGATAATCCGTCGACACTGATTGCACAATTGCCGGGCGGCGGTATGACAATGGAAGCCGTTTATATGCATCACGCAGTTGAAATGAATAGGAGTGTTAGCGTATAAGGAGAAGGTAGATTCGGCAGAGACTGATAACTGTATACGTAAACCTCAAGGAGGGCTTTTAAGTAAATGGATCATCGCGATTACATCGAAGGTCCGTCACTCGAGCGCAGAAAACTGCTAGAAAAGAGAATGGAGATGATTGCTAGCTTAATGAATCAATTAAATGAGGGGGAGAATCAGAAGCAAGTGCACCAATCGGACAAAAAACGCAAACGCATCGACGACTGCAGCGGCATAATGACAATTAATTTGTTAGGCCAATTAGTAACGGTCCTTCACCGTATGTTCACATAGCGATTTCATAGTATAATATAATGATCTTGATTTGGCGGAGGATCGATTGTGAACAATTGCATTCCACTCATTGGTCAACAAATGCGAAGGCAGGTTCAGCGCTTTTTTACAGCTGAACCTCTTGCTCGCTTCGCAGAGCTATTTATTGAGGACAAGCTGGCTGAATCCATTCGCTTTGGGCAGTTAACGGTTATTCACTATCGCATGTTTGGCGGCAAAGGTGATGAAGTGTATCATGCTGCTGCGGCAGTGGAGCTATTTATTTTGGCATCGGATATATTGGATGATTTGCAGGACCAGGACGCGCCGCACAAGCCGTGGATGCAGGTTCCTCAGCCTGTAGCGATTCATGTCGCTTCAGCACTTCTAACGTTGTCGCAGCAAGCGATGTTAGACAGTACGTCAAATGATGAAATCCGAATTGCTCTTCTGAAAATGATGAATGCTAAGCTGCTTCAGGCTGCTAACGGTCAAATGATCGACATTTTGAATGAAATGACGGATGAACAATCCTACTTGGACATGGTTAAGCAAAAATCAGGAACACTGCTGCAGTTCGCTTGCATGGCCGGCGTAATGCTGGCAGGCCAGCCATGGAATAACGTCGTTGCGGAATACGCGACGGAGATAGGAATAGCGGCCCAAATTCAAAATGACCTCCGTGATTTGCTGCGTTGGGATGACAAAAGTGACTTCTTAAAGCGGAAACGCACGCTGCTTACGATGTATTTATTCGAGGGAGATGCGGAAGAGGATCAGTGGATTAAAGCATATTTTCAAGGAAATATATCTGCTGAAGACGTTGCGCCTAAGCGAGAGCTTTTTCTCGAAACATGCGAAAGAACCGGCACTATTTTGTATGGTTCTGTCATGAGCAGGATGCACTACAATCGGTTTGAGGAATTACTAGATTCTATTCAGGAAATAAGTCCTTGGAAATCGACATTTTTGCAGATATTAAACCAAAAAAATGCATAATAACAAACCACGCAAAGGTCATTTCGGTAATTACCAATCACTTTTGCGTTTATTGTCGATTCGTTTCCTGTTATAGTAGATACGTGTACCAATAATACTATTTTAGTAGAGAAGCGGAGGAGTTCAAATGTTAAAAGAAACGATTCGTCAATTGGTAAGCAGCACAGAAAAAATGTCCATGACCATGGGTGGTCAATTGCAGCTAGCAGGTGTTTCCGCAGCAGAACAAAAAGCTCTTTTTGGTGAACTAAAGGAAAAAAACGAGAAGAATAGCGGTTACGCATACATGTGGAACTAGCATAATGATTTGTTGGAAGGGAAGAGGATTGCATGAGACCTAACATATTTAATCGCATTGTTGCAAGCCTCTTCCTGCTCGTCTTTCTAGCTTCTATTTTTTACCTGACCTCAGTAATAGTAAGAATTCCTTCTATTGGTGCTGTATTGTTGGAGGAATCCGGCCATCGTTATTTTGTAAAGTCGATAGAACCAGCAGGACAAGCGGAAGTAAAAGGAATTAAAATCGGAGATCAAGTTTTAGAAGTAGATGGAAAGCCAGTTCAGGAGTTTGAAAATGTTAAGAAATATAATTCGATCGAATATGCCGATTATGTTCTTGTTCTGCATAACGATAATGTAGCGCAGAAGATTGAGTTTCCTAAGGGATGGACTGGAGATCATTCGTTATGGGAGCTGCTGATTCAGTTATACATCCCAGGCGTATCGCTCATTATTTTTTGTGCATTTTCAGGATTTCTGTATGCTAAACGAAGAAATGATAAAGCAGCAATTTTTCTTATTTTGTTTTTTATATCTATCGGACTAAGTTATTATAGCTCTGCAGCATCAAGCCGCAGCGATCCCGTAGGACTTACTATTATTTATTTGGTTTTGCCATTTATACCGTTGCTGTTTATGAGCTTTATGAATATCTATCTGCAGAGATTTGATGTTCAATTCATTAGCAAGCCAATATTGAATACTTTATTTGCATTAGTCGGCCTGGTAGGTATCGGAAGTTTGTTTTATATTTGGACAGATCTAGCATCCAGCAATATCTATACTTATCTTCAAATAGCCTATAGCAGTTCCGTACTGGTAGGTAATTTTGCATGCGTTTATATGCTAATTCGAAAATTTATTAAGCATCGCCGTACAAAGATGCATTCTTTATTTACCATTACGCTAATCTCGCATCTAGTAGCGTTTACCCCGTTTGCTTTATTGAATTTACTGCCTCAAATCATTGGTAAGGAGCAGGTTTTGCCTGCGGCGTTTACTGCGCTTTTCCTATTCGTTTTGCCAATCGTCTATTTTTATCTTTCAACCTCAAATCAATTGTTTGATATCGATTTTATTTTGACGAGATTCAAATACTATACAGCGCTTGCCCTGGTTCCATCTATAATTGTGTCAGCACTTGTAGCGTTTGTAATGCTAGGGGAGAAAGATCCGTCGTGGTCCGCATGGTTTGGCGTATTTTTTGTCATTTACATCGGAATGACGTTGTTTTTATATGCGAAGGAACAAATCGACCAACGCTTTAGGCCTAAGCTCTTTAAGGCGATGTATAGCTACCAGGATAGTCTTGACCGCTTCTCGCGTAAAGTTGCCAGAGTGATGAAGCAAGGTGATTTGGAAGCAGTCCTAAAACAAGAAATAGAAGAGCTTCTTCCGGTAAAACGAATTACCTTTTTACTAGTGGAGCAATCGGAGAATACGGTGTATCCGATGGGAGAGCATCCCGAGGAGCTCATCACCGCGGAATTTTTGCTGGGAACAGTGAATTCCTTGCAAGTTGGCGAGTTAATTGAGCTGCCATATGGGCTGGGTCTTGTTATAGGCAGGCAGCGGTCGAGGTACCATATATTATGGATCGGTATGAAAACGAACCATACCCGCTTTAACTCTGACGAGCTTCGCTGGTTGAAGACGATGTCGAACTATGCCAGCATCGTATTTGAAAATTTATATTTAATCGAAGGAATGATCGAGGATCTGGAGTCTGAAGTTCGCAAAGAGCATTCTACCTCGCCTTGGGTGCTACGCCTTCTATTCTGTCTATCTGAGAATGAAAGAAGAAAGCTTGCCGCGGACTTGCATGACTCGGCACTGCAGGATCAGCTTCTCTGGTACCGAAAGCTGGAAGCTATCATGATGGATTATCCGATCTCCGATAAACTTGAACACGAGCTAGAGGATATAAAAGAGGGACTCCTTGACGTAATCCATCAAATACGCGAAACCTGCAATGAGCTGCGTCCGCCGCTGTTGAAAGAGATGGGCGTAGTTGAGGCAGTTGAATCTATCATTGAGCATACTCAAATGCGCGTGAACTTTGCTGTCGATTTCCGTGCGAAAGCATTTAATCGACCGCTCAATGAGGAGCAAATTACGGCCATTTACCGTATCGTACAAGAATT
>DATJKM010000232.1:0-11942 GCA_035491515.1 Candidatus Udaeobacter sp.
GCCTTCTTTCAGCTGGTTTTCCAGCTCGGCTGTCGTCATTTCCGGATACATATTTTCCATCCCTTCAAGCTTTGCTTGTTGTTTATTCGTTCACATGCATTGTATCGCGAAGGTAAGTCAATGTCCATATTGGAATGAACACATCGCATACGAACCCATCTATATAACTTGTTTAATTAAGCTGTGCGAGCAGCCCCTGTAACTGGCCTGCGGTGAGGTCTTTCCATTCCCCTTTTTCTAAACCGTCCAAGGTAATATTCATAATTCTTATGCGTTCGAGCCTTAGAACTCTAAAACCGAGAGCCTTGCACATTCTCCGAATTTGCAGATTAAGACCTTCAGTCAGAATTATCCGGAACTCATATTCACTATGCATAATAGCAGCGCATGGCTTGGTTCTAGTGTCCAAAATATTTACGCCGTTCGACATTTCCTGAAGAAACTGGGATGTGACCGGTTTATCCACTTTCACCAAGTATTCTTTCTCATGACCGTTCTCCGAGCGCATCATTTTGTTTACGATATCTCCGTCATTCGTTAATAATATAAGTCCCTCTGATGCTTTATCCAATCTGCCAATCGCAAAAATCCGGTAGGGATGGTTTATAAAGTCAATAATATTACCTGTAACATGCTTTGCTGCCGTGCAAGTTATGCCAACCGGTTTATTAAGCGCAATATAAACGGCTTCCCCTTTGCTTGCTATTGCATTTCCGTCAATAAGAACAACGTCTTCCGGCGCTACGGAAGCCCCCGGCAAACAAATCACATTATTAATTGTAATTCTTCGGGCGCTTATTAAGCGGTCCGTTTCCCTTCTGGAACAAAAGCCTGTTTCGCTTATATATTTATTAATTCTCATATGCAGCCCGCTTTCCAATAAAAAATCAAATAAAAAAGCACCTGATTTCGTTTGAAATCAGATGCTGAGTAACCATGTAAACTGGTAAGCATTTTATCAAAGCTTTCACCATGAGTATAACCGAAACCTATCATTTTACCTAATAGATTGTAAAATCAGTAGAGTAGACGAACACAGTTTATCGTTCAACCGATCGCAGCACCTGCATAACAAAAAAAGCGACAAAACCCGATTGCATAAGCGCTGCTTATACCAATCAAAGTTGTATCGCTTTCCCTCAAAATCGCGCTTAAGTTACAGACGAACGGCCGTTCCGCTAACGGCAACCATAAGCATTCCTTCGCGCACGACCTCGTAATCAATATCGATGGCAACGATCGCATTGGCTCCCAGCCGCGCAGCCTGATTCTTCATCTCATCGATCGCAACGTCACGCGCTTCCTTCAGCTTGCCCTCGTATGCACCGGAGCGTCCTCCTACGATGTCCGTAATCGATGCAAAAAAATCGCGAACGACGTTGGCTCCCATAATCGCTTCACCTGTAACGACCCCTACATAATCCTGAATCGGACGTCCCTCAATCGTTGGCGTTGTCGTAATTAGCATCGTTAAGCTCCTCCCGCTTCATCCTGAAGCATATGATCTCGTTTTGCTTCTACTATTACGGAGCAGCTACATAGGATGTTTCAATTAATTCGTATCAAGCTCCTTTATCTGGAGGTGCAGCAGCTGATCCGAGCTTGTCTGGATCGTAATACTGACCCTAACACCAAATTCCCGCGAGTCCTTTCGCAGCCAAAGCACGAAATTCTCCTGCGCTTGCTCCTCTGACAGCTTTGTTCTGCCTTCATATTTATAATCGATAATGGATGCGTTACGATACATTCTCGAAGTTTCCTCTACGGCAAGCTTGCCCCACTTTGCATAAGCCGGTTCAGCATGCAGGGCAGCCTCATCCGCTGTCATCACCTCAGTGTGAGCTAAGCTTAGCAAAACAAATACAGCCTTCATAACGATATGACGAAGCATTTTACCACCACCTGTCTGATTCATTGTGATAGTACTAGCCTCACCCTCTTCTTTCCGTCCTATGCAAAAATAATTGGATGATTAGCTATGGCAAGAAGCCGTCTCCACTGCTTCAGCCCATTTTATAGGGATAAGTGCCCTTTTTTCGATTAAGGCATATTGTAAAGTATGAAAAAAAGGAGGCAAATCATGATACCCAATCAGCCTTATGTGCAACAAACGGCTGCCATGCCGGATTATTATCAGCAAATGCAGTTTATTCCTAACCAACCGGCTACACAGGCAGAAGCCGAGACGGAGGAGACACCGAAATCCCAGTGCCATTGCTGTGTAGATCTGAGCCACATGTATGATTATCATCACATGCATGATTTCCATCATATGCTCGAATTCCACCACTACATGCATGACCTCCATCTTATGCATGACATGCATCACATGCATGACATGCATGATTTCCATCCTGAGATGCATCACATGCATGACCTTCATCACATGCATGATTTCCATCCTGAGATGCATGATGATGAGCACCATATTCACTTCGATCATTATTCGCATGATGAATGGGAACACACCTCTATCGATTATCATCATGAATGGGTCCATCCAATGGTTCACCCTCACCATGTGTGCCTGCCTGTCGTATGTTACCCGGCAGCGGCAGCTGATAAGGAGCAGCCTCGGTAAATTTGCAGCCCTCCGCTTAACAAACTGCATAAACAGAAGAGGACAGATGGAATGTCACCGACATTCCATCTGTCCTTTTTCGTTTAACAGCTAGTGTGCCAAACTACCCTCCAGCCGCGAACGCCGGCGGCAATGACCGACCGGTATCTGAATAAGGCTCGTATGTCCCCGGGAAACCATTCCGTAAATCTCGTCACTCGTGTTTGCATCGTAGCCGAGCAGTGGGCGCCCGCCCATTTGGGAAGCGGCAGCGGCAAGCAGCAAGCGATGAACGAGCATCCCCGCCTCCATTTGCTGGATACGATAGCCGCGATAGCACAACTTTTCAAAGTGATGATTCGTATCTCCTGCCACATGAAAGCAAAGCGGCACTTGGTACAAATTCACGTTATCCAGAGCCATCCCCCGCTGCAGCCAAGACCGGAGATCACCGGTACGAACGAGCCGCAAAGCATGCTCCGAGCCGTCATAGCGATACGCGCCATTCCCAATTCCTTCTACGCCATAGAAGCAGCCGTAAAGGGAAACGCGAGGTTCCGGACTCGGCAGCTTGCCGTCCAAATCGTTCCGGTATTTAAAAGAAGCCATAACCTCTTGTAATAGAGCAGCAAGGCAGGTGCTGCTAACCGTCCGCAATACGTATTCGTTTTCCGGCGAATAACGCTCCCTGAGAACGGACGCCAGGTCATATGAAAGCCTGTTCACGTGCGGGAGCCTATACGCAGCGTTTTTATCGGACGCTTCTTCTTCCCTTCCGATTTGCCGGAACCATTGCGGGGAATCCGTCATGGCTGCGGCGTTCATCTTTAAGACTACCGGATATTCCGCCACTCTCCTCGAACGCATATAGTGCTCATGCTCAACCGCTGCCAGCTCTTTGCACAAATCGGCCGCCGATATAAAGTCTTCGTCCTTATTTTCATAAAACCATTCGGTATCCGGCTCAGCAGATAACGGTACGACCGCATAGGCGCTCTCTTCATGCTCGGATAGACCTAGCAAATGGTTAACGGCACGGTCAAGAAATTGAAAGTACACGCCTGTCTGAAAACCGTACCGTTTTGCCACCTCCAGCAGTTGTCCGAGCAGCAATCCGGCATCGAGCCCCTGCAGACGATAAGAAAAATTATTGTACTTATAGTAATTTTTCCAAAACATTGTCGACACGAACGCGACGCCGAAACAAGCGGGTATGTCGCAGCGATTGCCTAACGCCTTTCCCAAATAGCAATCATAATCGCCTTCGCGAAGCAGAATCAATCGGTGATGCGCCACATCATAATGATAAACGCCATGCGGCAAATCCTCCAGCTTCAAATAAAGATAAAGCTCGCTTGGATACAAGCCACCGCCTGAAGGAACGTAGCGCCTGCAAAGCTGCATCGGGCTTCCCCACTCGTCGCCCGCTTCCGGTCCTGATACAGCCTGGCTGAGCTGAGTAAGCCCGAACGTATACCACAGAAAATGGCCGAGCCCGCGTAGCGTCGGCTCAGCACATTCCGGCTTATGCTCCAAGGTTAACGGAACTTCCGCGGACAGCGGAAAAGCCGGCAGCCGCCGGTAAAGCTTATACGGAAGCGGGGCGTCTTCCCAATCGGTCTCCCAATTTTGAGGCTTAACCTTGTCCGGATCGAATTGCAATTGGTGCAAAAATGCCTTCAGACTCATTCCTACTCCTCCTAAAGGCTTTGCTTAAGGCAAAACCCGCTTTAAAACAGCAGACGGGCCATCACGGAAACGGATGCGGGTGACGGTTTAACTGCTCAGGCGCAAGCGGCTTATCGGCATACCCAAGCTCTGCAGGAATTCGCAATACCCTCTCCAGGCCGCTCAAGCGGATAAGCTGCTGTCCGAACGTCATCGGCAGCATGCCCGGGATCAATACCTTCACACAATGAAGTCCGTTTCGCAGCGTCTCAGGCGTCGTCTGATCGACCACGATGACATCCAGATTCAACTCGCGGAAATTTTGAAGAATGGCTCTTAAATCATCCGTCAAATCCGCATGCTCTGCCTTTGGTTTAAACTCTTCAGCGAAAGTCCTGTACGGGCGGCCGTTTTGCAACAAAAAATCAAGCCGTTCCTCCGACTGCTTCAAGCTGTACAGCATCGCATGATCGTCCATTTGCCGTACGAGAAACGGATCGTTCAGCATTTGTTCAAATTGCTCCCGGTTTTCCTCCAGTTTCTCGTTCAACGACAGCAGCATGCCCGCGATCTCATGGATCGCGCCTTTTGCCGCGCGCACCGGATCCGGATGCGCACCAGCCGCGCATATGATGTTCACTCCCTTATCCGCCTTGTTTTTGGCTAGCGCCCAAACGCTTGGAATGCCGTGTTCCATCGTCGAGTTAAATAAATGCACGTCATAGCCGACCACCTCGCGCAAACGCTCGACCATTAAATTCAATTCAAGATCCCCGGAGGAATACAGGTCGATAGGAGCAAGCTGCAGCTGAGCATACCAGGTCAGAAGGAACGAATCACGTTCTACCACTTCCATTATGCCGTAAAAAACAGCTTCCTCCAGGCTGCCGCCCAACGCGCAGCCGTTTGAGCTTTCATAAACAAAGCCGTGGCCGCATCCCGCGCTGTAGTAGGCGAGCTGCTCCGGTACGAGAATCGGTCTCTGCTGCAAAAACGAGTAGCCCCACACCCAGTCGATTTGCCGGCCTGGATCAAACGGCCGGAATGGAAAGCCGGGCCTTTGATACTGCTCCTTTTCATGAACGCCAACTGAAACGGGATCGAGCGCCAACTCTTTCAAATTCAAATAACTGTCATGAACGGCCGTCCGCTTCCCGCGAGGCGACATGCCGCAATATCGCTCCAAGCCTTCCAAAATGGCGGTCATCTCACTGTCCGCAAAGGAATGCGTCCGGCCGGCGCAGCCTTCATCCCCCGAGAACAGAGGCAAATTGACGCTCGAATCGGCAAACGGCGACACCAGATCGATCATTTTTCCGTTCAAAAAGCCCGTTCGCGCGTCCACATAGTCATTCGTCAATACTGCTTTCAGTTCGTCAGCTGAACGGCAGCGATAGCTGCTTGCGCTAATTTTCAGACTTGGCTGCAGCGAAATCCGGGCGGCTTCCTCACCATCGTCCGGCGACGTTCCGCATGAAGGACAAAGCGGATCCGGCAAAAAGAAATGAGCGGAGCTGTTTAACGTTTGCAGATGGATCAGCATGATCCGGTTTTCCGTTCGGGCTGGTGAGCCCGCAAGCACGCTACGAGCCTCAGCCGCCGTAACTTGAGCCATATGAAGAAGACCGAGGCGTGAAGACCATACATCGGAAGAAACGCCTTCTTGCATGAAATGCTGCTGAAGCTCCCACATTTCCTTCCGGTCATTTCCCGCCATTAAGCGGCGCAGATCGGCGCAATTTCCGCATCCCGCCATTCCTGGAACAACGAGCGGCCCGATCACACCCTCCCCGAACGAAACAAACGCTCTCAGCCATGGCACGCCGGAGCGCTGAAACACTTCCTCGGCAAATAGATGGTCCGAGGGGTTGTATCCATCATGTAGAACAAGCGCCAGCTTAGCGGATTCCGGCACTTCGGATGTGAAATCCTTTTGGCGGACGATTCGGCAGTCACCGGATAATTCGCCGCATACATAGTCTGCAAGCTGCCCTTCCCCTATAACCGCTACGGTAGCGCTCACCCTTCCTCCTCCTCTCGAAGCGACACGCCGAATGCCCCTGCCAGCCCCTCCTTCAAAAATGACTCAACCGCTAGATCGTAGACGACTATATGCTTCCGGGAACGATTTAATTGCTGCAATGCGGAATGCAGCACCTCACGATTCTCGAACGGATTGCATGCCGGAATGGATACGCTCTCCGCCATCGCTTCCTTCACATTGACGGAGGACTTGCTAATCGTATTCGCCGCTCCGCAAGCTTCTTTGTTTTGGGCAGCCAGCAGCGCCCGCTGCAGTGATCTGCGCAGCGCCCTCGTGCGATTGAGGTCGACCGCGCCATACCAGCAGCCGCTTGCTTCAACCCACGCGACAGGAAAGCCGTTATCATCTTCGCCAAAGCCGATCGAAGGCGAGCCTTGAATCGTCGTCAGCGCGCTTAAATAATAGCGGCATCGATCATCGTCTACTAGTTTAAGCTGCACCGGATTGACGGAAGGAGCATGAGCTTCTAACGCCGTTTCATAGACGTCTGTCAGACATTTTTGCAAACCGCGGCTAATGCCCTCCGCGGCCGACTCTCCCGCTCCGACGCCAATGAATTCAAGCGGGCTTGACGGAGCTGCAGGATCGTTTTCCGCATGCACCGTATTTACAAGCAAGCCCGTCATTCGCGACACATAAGCCTCGATGCCGGCAAGCCCAGCTTCCCTGCGTGCTTCCTCATGATTGATGCCATTGCTGATGATCTCAGGCAGCAGCTCTGCCGGACCTTCCGACAGCGGATCTGCCGTCTGCACGCGGCACTGTGACAGTGGGAGCTGCCGCAGATCACCTTCCTCCCAAGCATGAAAAATGCCCGTTTCACCCGATGTTAGCCGGCTGAAGTAAGTCATTAAACCCGCCAGGCTCCTTTGTTCCGGTTCTCCTGCTGACAGCAGCTTCAAGTGGTCTACCTGATTGACGGATGGACGTCCGTTCGCAAGCGGATGCGGCAGGAACGGATGCCAGCTTCCGTCCAATGTCTCCAAATCAAGCAGAAACAATTTATTTTTCAGCTCCGATCCTGCAACCCCGGCAGCCGTTTTGAACCATTCAAAGACGATTACATTCGCAAGCATAGCTTCCGCCGGGGCGGAGACAGCATGAAGCCGGGGATCTTTGTAAATCGCTTGTTGATGGATCCGGCGCCTAGCGGATTCCCAGTCCCCCTTCAAATCCGGATGTACAAGCGGTCCGGCCAGCCCAACCTGCTTCAGCAATACTGCAGGCAGCAGCACCTTTTTCTCCTCCCTGCAAATCTCTTGCATAATTCTAAGCTCCGGCTCTCCATCCTCTCCCGACACAAATAATACCGCATCGAACGACTGCACCGCCGAACGCCAATCAATCCGCCCCTTTTTAGTCTGGACGACCTCGTCCACCCTGACCTCCGGGTCTGTTCGGCGGGCATGCTCCGCCAGCTCCAATATCCGTTCCCGATTCGTCGTTTCAGGATTCGTAATCAGCATGCGAATTTGCGGCATCCCGGCCTCCAGCAA
The DNA here is from genome assembly GCA_035491515.1 of Candidatus Udaeobacter sp. Classification (GTDB taxonomy): domain Bacteria; phylum Bacillota; class Bacilli; order Paenibacillales; family Paenibacillaceae; genus Pristimantibacillus. The sequence goes on from DATJKM010000232.1 coordinate 7,769, forward strand.
ACATTTCACCAGCGATACAAAAAAAGAGCCGGATCCGGCGGCAAGTACGTTCGACTGGCGAAAGCGCTGAAACTTATGGGCGCCTGAGCCTTCAAAGCTGTCCAAAAATTCGATTTGTGATCCATATTTCTCAAGAACTGCCTCTTTCAGCTGATGCGGCAGATCCCGGCTTACATCCCGGACAAATCCGTTTCTATACAGATCTTCCGCGATTTCATACACCATCTTTCGATATTGCTCCGGCAAGCCGTCCGTCAAATCATGCATCGAATGCTCGCCGTTAAATACCGGCATTAGTTTTTCAATCCACTGATTGATCGAGCTTCCTTCCATTCGAAACGAGCCGATATTGTTTCGAAAATAAACGCTTCCGTCAGAGCTCGGGAGAAAAAAAGTATCCCCTCTCACTTTAAGACGCATAGAAGAATCCAAGTTCCATACCTCCTTGTCGAAATTTCCACAAATCCTTGCAACATTTCCTCTATAAAGGTATGTAGGGCTATTTGTCCGTCATGACTGCTCTTATATAGAAAGAAGCCCCAGTTAGCCGAATCGCTGACTGGGACTTCTTGAATCTTGCGTTTACATAATCTTTAATGATGCTTTAGCGGCAGCGGGCACAGCTGCTGCAGCGGGAGCAGTTGCTGCAACGAGCGCAGCGGAAGCAGTTTGAGCAGCTAACGCAGTTCGAGCATCTGAAACAGTTGCTGCAGGAACAGCTTGAGCAGGAACAAAAACCGATGCAAAAGCCGATACAAAAGCCGATGCACAGCCGCGAATCTTTAGGATCAACCTGACCTTGACCGGCGTTTGGCGTTATTCCACTCGTTTTGTAAGGGTCAATATTCAGATTTTGCAGATCATTTTTAAACTCATTCATCTCTGTAGCCTCCGTTATGTGTTCATGATTTTTTCAACGGTCCAGACAAAATTAGACATTTTTCCGGCTGGGCATGTCGAACTGGTCTTAAGCCGTTGATTGTTCATGACATATACTTATGAAATTAACTCCGCAAGTGTTCCTGCTGCATTCGCCTATATGCCGTTTAATAGATATACCCGTGAACGTACAGAGAGGCTGCCTTCAAGGTCAATGATCTTGAAGACAGCCTCCCTATTGCGCCTTTTAGCAAGGCCTCGTTATACTTCTTCTGCGGCACGCGGTTTTTTCTTACGGTTCAAGAACTCATAGACGACTGGAACGATAATGAGCGTGAGCAGGGTCGAGCTCGTTAAGCCGCCAATGACCGTAACCGCCATCCCTTTGGAGATCAGTCCGCCGGATTCGAAGCCAAATGCCAGCGGAATCAGCGCCCCGACAGTCGCAATTGCCGTCATTAAGATCGGACGAAGCCGAGTGCCCGCTGCTTCAAGCAGCGATTCACGAACAGATAAGCCTTCCTTCTCCTTCTGGATGACGCGGTCGACTAGAACGATCGCGTTCGTGACCACAATACCGATTAACATTAGCGCTCCAATCATTGCGGTTACACTAAGTGTTTCCCCTGCTATGAGCAATGCCGCTAATGCACCGATAATCGTAAACGGCAGTGAGAATAATATCGCGAAAGGCGTCACGGCCCCGCCAAACGTAATGACAAGTACGAGATATACAACTGCGATAGCCGCAAGCATCGCTAGGCCAAGCTGCGTAAACGATTCATTGATTTGTTCCGATACGCCGCCCATTTCAATATCAACACCGGCAGGGAAATCAGTCTCGTCAATCATCTTCTGAAGCTCAGTCGATACTTTACCTACGTCGGACGCCGTTACATCGGCCTTTACTTCGGCATAAATACGATCATCGCGTCTTGTAATCGTGTTAGGCGATTCGCCTTCCTCGATCGTCACAACATTCTTGAGCGCCACTTCCTTGCCCATCTGCGATGTCAGCATCACGTTTTCTAGATCTGCCTTGTTTGAATACGTCTTTGCTTCAACCTTCACATAAACGTTAAATTGTTCGCCATCCTTTTCGATCGTCGTCAGTACGGGACGTTCGCGAACCGGACTAAGCGCCATTGCAATTTGGCCAGCCGTCAGGCCGTTTTGAATTAGCTTCTCTTGACTCGCCACAAGTCTGTATTGGTCATACGTTTCAGACAAGCTGGAACTGATATTTTTCAAATCCTTGTTACCCTCGAGCTTTGTCACTAAATCATCAACCACTGGCTGCAGCGACTTCATATCCGGTCCATAGACGAGCATCGATATGCCTGATCCGCCTAGGCCGCCGCCGGTGAAGTCCTGCTGTTTCCATTCGCCTTTGCCGCCTAACGCCTGGAGAAGCGGTACGATTTTTTCTTTTTCCGCGGTGAAGTCCGCAAAATCATCCTCGTAACTCAGGTTAAATAATGCTTGCTTCGAAGCTCCTGGACTAAACGGATTTTGACCGCCCACTGAATATTGCACGACTGTGATGCCTTCGCGGTCAAGCAATTGCTGTTCCGCTTCAAGCGACAACTTCTCAACGTGCTCGCGAGTTTCGCCAGGGGCAGGGTTATAGGAAACGACCATCATTTTCTCTTCGTCGCCGGCTAGAAAGCTGGTACCAATAACGGGAACTAGGAACAGGCTTCCGACTAACAGGAGAACTGCCAAACCAAATGCGATAAATTTATGGTTAAGTGACCAACGAAGAACGCCTTTATACCACTCAGCCATGCGTCCTGGCTTATCGTGATGCGCTTTGCCCGGCTTTATGCCTTTACGGAACATCATATGCGCCAGCATCGGCACAACCGTAATTGCTACAAGGAGCGATGCCGACAAGGCAAATACGATCGTTAATGCAAACGGAAGGAAAATTTCACCGATCATGCCGGAGACAAGTCCAAGCGGCAGAAACACCGCAATCGTTACGATGGTCGATGCCAATATCGGTACGAACATTTCGCGCGTTGCGTCGAGGATCAAATCCTTGCCCTTCAGCTTCTCTGTGGAGAGAGCCATTCTCCGGTAGATGTTCTCGATTACGACAATGGAGTCATCAATAACACGCCCGATAGCGACAGTCATTGCGCCTAGCGTCATAATGTTCAGCGTAATATCCATCCGGCTCAATAGAAGGAGAGCTATCAGGATCGACAACGGAATCGAGACAACTGCAATGATCGTGGAACGAATATCGCGCAAGAAAATCATAATGATAATAACAGCGAACAGGGCGCCAATGATCGCTTTGCTTAGCATGGTGTGCACGGAATCCTCGATCGGCTTTCCTTGATCGAGCGTAGTTACAAACGTTAAGCCTTCATTTTTACTTTCAAGCTGTTTAATTGCCTCTTTCACTTTGTTTACGACATCGACAGTGTTGGAATCGGCCGCCTTCACCACACTCAGGCCGATAGCATTTTTGCCGTTCGTACGGGAGATCGACTCCGCTTTGCCGACAATGCTAAGATCCGCTATATCGCTTAGCTTGACGCCCGGCATGATCATCAGATTTTTCAGATCATTCTCTGAAGAAATATTTCCGTCGACGACGATCGCCTTCTCAGTATCGCCGAATTCATAAATGCCAAGCGGGACGGTTACGGCCGAAGCTTTAATCATTCCTTTTACCATATCCTCGGTCAAGCCGAATTGCTTCAGCTTATCCTTCTTAAAGGCAAGCTCGCCTTCCATCACATTTTGGCCTGAAATTTGAATGCTCGCCACACCTTCTATGCCTTGCAAATTCGGCAAAACATTTGCTTGAATTTCCTTTGTTAGCTGCTCCAAATTCATGCTTTCGCTAGACAAGCTAAGCGATAATACCGGAAAGGCATTCAGGCTGATTCGTGATACCGAAGGGTCCTGAGCGCCATCTGGAAGCGATAGCTCCGCAAGCGCGTTTTTCACTTCGGCAGCCGCTTTTTCCATATCCGTCTCATACGTATACTCGATCACGACCGAGGAAGCATTCTCGTAGGACGTTGAGCTGATAACGTTTACGCCGTTCAGGTTGCGCGTGCTCTGCTCGATCGGCTTCGTAATTTTTTCCATAATTTCTTCCGGGGCTGCCCCGGGATATACCGTCGTCACGCTGACGATAGGTACCGTGATGTCAGGCAGTGTTTCCATCTTCATATTCATTCCCGAATAAAGCCCGGCGATTAAAACCAGCAGCGTCAATATCCATAAAGCAAATTTGTTATTAATCGAAAATCGTATGATGCTTTTCAATTTG
>DATJKM010000233.1:0-16770 GCA_035491515.1 Candidatus Udaeobacter sp.
TTATCTTGAATAAATTGATTTGCGATGCCATGTTTAATAAATGTGCTTTGATTGTAGCTCTCCATAAAAAAGCCGCGCTGATCGCCAAAAACAGTAGGCTCAATTAATATAACGCCAGAAAATTTCGTAGCTGTCACTTTCAACGCCAATCACCACCCATTATATTTTGACCCTGCCGAATTGTTGATCCTCATTTTTTCACTAGACTTACTATATGAAAATGTGTTTCTGCATCTGTCCGCCACCTTAGCGATACCTACATCATATGACAATAATTTGTCCGAGATGTAGGCATAGGAGAGATCTGCAGACATGTTGACCGGACAAGGTGCGGAATAAAAAAAGCCGTTCGTCTACCGCCTTTCTTCCGAAGAAGCAGCAGGAGCAGGAACGGCTTTTTGCGAAATTGAAGCTGCCTATGAGGCAACGTCGCGCTTATTGAAGCTATACCATGTTAAAGCGATGAAGATGATGTAATAAACGCCAAGTACGCCAAGCGAGTAGCCTAAGGTCATGCCTTGCCGCATCGGGTTGCCGTCTAAATATTGCGTCAGGTTCAAGTGAATAAACAACAGATAATCGATCCATTTATAGTCCAGCATCGCGATGAGGCCCATAAAGCTGTTGATGCCCATTAGAAGGAATAGCGATAACCCAATAGCAAGTCCGCTGCTGCGGAACACTGTCGAAAGCATGAAAGCAAGCGTTACCGACACGACAAGCGAAATTAACGTTAAGCCATAATACTTCAACATGTAGGAAAGAGGATTTTCCCCTTCAGCTCCTACAAAAGTCGGCTTTACATCCGGCGATGCATTGATACCAAAGCAAATCCAATTCACAAGTAGAGTACTTGCAAATAATAGTATGGCGAGCAAGATAGCAAATATCATAATCGAAATATATTTGGATAACAATATTTTCGAACGCGACCATGGACGGATCAGCAGCAGCTTAATGGTACCGCTTGTAAACTCTTCCGCTACTCCGCCAGCAGCGATAACGACTGTAAAGATCGTTACAAGCAGAAACAAAATCGATGATTCCATAAAAGCGACATCCCACATCGAGGTGTCCCGTCCACCGAAAATGAGCCATAATATCGAAATGGCTAATACTAGCACAACCATAATTGCTGACATCACCCATGTGCGGGGACGACGGTAAATTTTCATATTCTCATTTTGAACAAGCGGCAAAAAATTACCCAATTCGTTCCCCTCCCGTCACTTCCAAAAATTGATCTTCAAGCGTTTTGACATGTGCGCGAATGCCGTATACTTTAATTCCGGCAGATACAAGCGATGCATTAATCGCTGCCGTGTTTTCTTTGTCAGCTTCAACCGTGAGCGCATTATCACCCTCAAGCTCCCCTGATCGTCCAGCAGCCTGCAGTACTTCGAGCGCGCCCTGCGGGCGGTCGACTTCGATAACGACGCGGTTATTTACTTTAGCAGCATGCTCGCCGCGAATCGTCCTGACGTCAATCAGTTTACCGTTCTGGATAATGGCAACCCGGTCGCACATCAGCTCCATCTCGGATAACAAGTGACTCGACACAAATACGGCAATCCCCTCCTCCTTGGAAAGCATGCGCAAGTAATCACGCAGCTCGCGTATGCCCGCAGGGTCCAAACCGTTTGTAGGCTCGTCCAATATAAGAAGCTGCGGTTTATGTAATATAGCCTGCGCTACGCCCAGCCGCTGCCGCATGCCAAGCGAGTAGGTTTTCACCTTATCGCGAATTCGCCCTTCTAGGCCTACTAGCTTAACGACCTCATGAACGCGATGCTCTGTAATACCTGGAATCATACGCGCATAATGAATTAAATTATCATATCCGCTCAAATATTTATACATTTCCGGATTTTCTACAATTGCTCCAACATGACGAATCGCTTTTTCATAATGCTTCGTGATGCTATGTCCGCCAATTGTTATTTCACCGTCAGTAAGCGACATTAAGCCAACCATCATCCGAATCGTAGTCGTCTTGCCCGAGCCGTTAGGACCGAGGAAACCGAATACTTCTCCTAGAGGTAAATCAAGTGTCAACCTATCAATAATCGTTCTGTTACCGATTTTTTTAGTCACATTTTGCAATTTAACTATGGGCTGCTCCATGTCCAGTGTTCCTCCTCTAAAAATCCAAATCCTATTCATTATAAACGATCTAGGAAACAATTGGAAGTTCGCAAAAAATAACCTCTGCTCTACAGCTACACTGTAGGACAGAGGCTCTCATTATCATTCGTCCGATAGGGTTGTATAACATGTTCGGCAGCTTTCGCGTCTGCGCGAAGGAACATTTTATAGTCGTAGTTACTGGTCTTACCCGGCGATCCTTCTTTAGCATCCAGCTTATCCTGCTCCATGCTGCATGATAAGCAATAACCCATTGGATGCACCACTCGGAAAAATCCTGTTCGAAACAATATATCCGCCTCAGGACTGGAAACCATCTGTCCGCAACTAACACAATAAAAACGGTCCTCTGAACATTTCATCCGATAGATCGCTTCCTCTCTCTTCGTAATGAATGTCTCAACCTCTAGATAATATGCGGGATGCTGCGTTAAATGGTAGATGCTCGATCATAACGCCGATTAGCCATCCACCTGGAAAACTTCGACCAGAACGGAATTTGAAGCACTGCTGCCTCCAATAAACGCGACCGCCAGTGATTCACATACAATACCTTTCCATCACGGTGAACAGCTTTCAACTTACCTATAATCTGGGAGTATATAACGGGTTGTTGTGGTATATCGCATGTATCGCCCCGGAATGTATATGTTGCTGGCTGCTGTTCATCGTCAATATCAATCATGCGATAAAACAAAAGGTGTCCCTCATTCGTTTCAAACAAGCACACATCTCCGATCTGCAGTTCCTCTTCACGCACTCGAACGAAAGTCGTCACATTCCCATCGCGCAATAAAGGAAACATCGCATCACCGTAGCAAGTAACATCGATTGAGCCTCGATTTTCAATGACCTTTGCGATAATGACAGCCAGCTCATTCCGGACCATAATCTAATCTCCTATGCCATATTTAGTTGACTCGTAATCTCATCCCACGTCACTCCGAGCGTAATGACATCTTCCTCATTGATTTGTTTGCCGGTTTGCACCTCGATTAGCTCAAGATCCGTAACAGCACGTATACTGTGTCTGGAGCGTTCTGGAATGATAATTGCGTCACCCTGTTCAACAACGCGATACGCCTCGTCCAAGATCAGCAGTCCTTTTCCAGACAGAATAGTCCACACCTCTCTTCGTTTAAAATGCATTTGATAGCTGATATTCTGTCCAGCAGCTATAAAGACTCGCTTCGTGACGGTATGTAGTCCTGATGCCAGAACTGCTGAATCAATTACCTTCGAGTGTCCCCAGAGTCGTTCCTCATACTTAGGCCGCTCGTTCATAGACAGAAGCTTTGCATTTAGCACGGGACCTGCATCCCTGTTAGTCACAAGAATTCCATCCTGACTTGCGGCTACAATCACATTATTTAAACCGATAATCGAGATAGGAATGTCGAGCTCATTAATAAGCTGAGACTGCTCGCTATCATCCGATACTTCGCCAACTCCCAACCGCTCAAAGGATAATTCCTCCGACAACGTTTTCCAGGTCCCGAGATCCTTCCATTCTCCATCGTAGCATATGACTGATCGAGAAGACGTTTTTTGTGTGACTTCAGCTTCAAAGCTTGATTTCGGCATTTTACCGTACTGTTTGTATAACTCATCATAATGAATAGGCAGGCCGCGTTCCATAAGCATCGAGATCAAATAATCAAGCTGAAAGGCATAGATGCCGCTGTTCCATAATGCCCCATTCTTAATTAACGATTCCGCTTCCGCCTCATGAGGCTTTTCCTTGAATGTACGTACCTTGCGTTCATACAACACCTCATCGTCGCTATAAGTGCTTGCCATAGGAATGATATAGCCGTACTGCTCTGATGGAAAGCTAGCCCTTGTCCCAATCATCAGCATCTCCGACCGGCTTTCCCTGAACAGCTTAGGAAGCCCTCTTATGCATGTAAAGAAATCACTACCAACATATGCGTCCACTGGCATAATAATGACCGTTTCACTTAAAGATACACCGGCGATGGAATACAAATAGGCAGCAGCGAGCGCCACTGCCGGGAAGGTGTCACGTTGTTCAGGTTCAATAATGAGCGGTGCCTTTTCACCCACTTGCCTCTGTAAGAGCTCTACCTGCTGACGACAGGTCGCAATGCGAGTATGCTCCTGTAAATCAGCTTCATCAAGCTGACGCCATAGCCGCTGCAGCATCGATTCCATGCCTCTCGGGCCTCCCAGCACCGATAAGTATTGCTTTGCACGATTGCTATTTGATAAGGGCCATAGTCTCTTCCCAGACCCGCCTGATAATAATATGATTTTCAAAGCTTGTCCCCCTTCATTCATGCGATTGCCAATCTGCAATTGATTGGGCTAGCCGCTGTAATGCATACGCTTTTTATTTAATAGTCTGCTGTATAAATAATGAATCTTTCGCTGCTGCGGCTGTCTTTCCAATATTTCTTGGTTCATCACACCGATAATTAATGAGCGAAGCGTATCTGAACATTCAAATAGCACACCGTGAGCATATTGATTATCTTTCTTTGAATTCCAAACGATCCGTCCGCGAACAATAATTTGTACGTTCGAAATCGTCATTCGGAATTCAACGGAATAGTTTTGCTGTATGGGCAGCTTCAGCCCTGATAAAAAACATAAGCCGTTTTGACTTAAGTTAAGCAGGAGCACAGTAGTCGTCGAGGGTGTAAGCAGCTGTCCATCATTACTAATTAGCCTAAGCTCTGCCTTCACGCCTTCTGTGAAGCGAAGCCTGATGTGAGCGCGCGAGGCATCATTTGAATACATAGCCATGCTCAATTCCTCCATCATACCTATTAGCAAAAATGATAGTATGTTCTCATGCTTTGCAGCAGAAGCATTCAATGGTTACATTTCCATATTCATTTAAAACTAGCAATCGTTCTATGACAGGAGGAATTCGATGAGCATCGGCAGCCGACTTGCAGAATTGAGGGATAAGCGGAGATGAACGCAATATTCGACCGTCTTTTAACAGAATATTGATAAGGAAGTCTATTTTAACCTCATTATAACCGAGCCATCGGATGGAATATGTCGGTTAATGGGCGCGGCTTTTTTCTATTTTGGTGGCATTTTGTCGAAAAACAAAAGGGACTGTCGCCTGAAGTAGTTTATGCTACTTTAGGGACAGTCCCTTTATTGAAATATATGGTTATATAAGCTTGGTCTTATTACTTGCCGCCTGCGCGTGCAAGCTCTTTTTTGTTCGCTTCGAAGGCTGCAAGCAATGCAGCTTCACCTACTAATCCGCTATCCTCAACCTTACGGATTTGCTCAAGCATACGCTTGTAATCCTTCGGAATAACTTTAACGAACTTCGAAAGCGATACATCCCAATCGTTTAATACGCGGGAGGCAATTGCGCTCTCCGTATATTGAGCATGTGATTCAATCAAGCCGCGCAGCTCAGCAATATCCAGTGAATCCTCGAGACGCTCCAGCAGTACCATTTCCAAATTGCAATGGTTGTAGAAATCGCCTTTCTCATCATAGATATATGCGACGCCGCCGGACATACCAGCCGCAAAGTTTCGTCCCGTGTTACCGAGAATAACGACGCGCCCTCCAGTCATATATTCACAGCCGTGGTCGCCCACGCCTTCTACAACAACGTTAGCTCCACTATTCCGTACAGCGAAGCGTTCACCAGCAGCACCGCGGATATAAGCTTGGCCGCTAGTTGCGCCATACAGCGCAGTGTTACCGATAATAACGTTATCCTCTGCAACGAAGGTTGCCTTCGGAGACGGTGCTACGATGATTTTGCCGCCCGATAAACCTTTTCCGACATAGTCATTCGAATCGCCTTCGATGGAAAGCGTAATTCCATTCGGTACGAATGCGCCAAAGCTTTGGCCAGCCGTTCCAACGAAATGGTAGGAAATCGTATCCTCAGGCAAACCGGCTGCACCGTATCGGCGAGTCACTTCACTGCCGAGAATCGTTCCGACAACACGGTTCGTGTTCAAGATAGGGAACGTACCGCGTACGCGTTCACCGTTCTCGAGCGCTGCTTGCGCAAGAGGAACGAGCTGCTGCATATCAAGCGATAGCTCAAGTCCGTGGTTTTGCTCTTGAACGTTATAGCGTACTGCATCGTGCGGAAGATCCGCTTCGTACAGCAAGCCTGAAAGGTCGATGCCTTTCGCTTTGTAATGCTCGCGAAGCTGCTTTGTTTCCAAAATATCGACGCGGCCAACCATTTCTTGAATTGAACGGAAGCCAAGTTCTGCCATAATCTCACGCAGCTCTTCAGCAATGAAGCGCAGGTAGTTAACGACATGGCTAGGATCGCCCATAAATTTCTTACGCAATTCCGGATTTTGTGTTGCAACGCCTACCGGACATGTATCCAGTTGACATACACGCATCATGATACAGCCAAGCACGATGAGCGGAGCAGTCGAGAAGCCGTATTCTTCAGCTCCAAGCAGCACAGCAATCGCAACGTCGCGGCCATTCATCATTTTGCCATCCGTTTCAAGGACAACGCGGTCACGCAATTTGTTCAGCATTAGCGTTTGATGCGTTTCTGCAAGACCAAGCTCCCACGGCAGACCCGCGTGACGGATCGAGCCCATTGGAGAAGCTCCTGTTCCACCATCGTAGCCGCTGACCATAATGACGTCCGCACGGCCTTTTGCTACGCCGGTTGCAATTGTTCCTACGCCGACACCGGATACGAGCTTCACGTTGATGCGAGCGCGCGGGTTAGCATTTTTCAAATCATGAACAAGCTCTGCCAAATCCTCGATCGAATAAATATCGTGATGCGGCGGAGGCGAGATGAGGCCTACGCCAGGCGTTGAACCACGAACCTCGGCTACCCAAGGATATACTTTAAGGCCAGGCAATTGTCCGCCTTCACCAGGCTTAGCGCCCTGAGCCATTTTAATTTGAATCTCGTCCGCATTAACCAGGTAGTTGCTCGTTACGCCGAAACGTCCGGATGCAACCTGCTTAATTGCGCTGCGTCTGGAATCTCCGTTCGCATCTGGAATGAAGCGTGCAGGATCTTCCCCGCCCTCGCCCGTATTCGACTTGCCGCCTAAACGGTTCATCGCAATAGCCAGACTCTCGTGCGCTTCTTTACTGATCGAACCAAACGACATCGCGCCGGTTTTGAACCGTTTAACGATCGATTCGATCGACTCAACTTCCTCAAGCGGCACAGATTGGCGGCCTTCCTTGAATTGCAGCAAGGAACGAAGCGTCAGATGCTTCTTGTCTTCACCCTGTACGAGTGACGAGAACTTCTTGTACAGCTTATAGTCGTTTGCGCGGGAAGCCATTTGCAGCGTATGAATCGTCTGCGGCGTGAACAAATGGTCTTCGCCGTCTTTACGCCACTGGTAGTCGCCGCCGGAGTCAAGCTCCTTCTCTCCGCCCTCTTGCTCAGCAAATGCGCGGTTATGGTGCTTAAGCGTTTCTTCAGCGATAACGTCAAGACCGATGCCGCCGATACGTGACGGCGTCCATGTGAAGTACTCGTTGATGACTTCCTCTTTCAAGCCGAGCGCTTCGAAAATTTGCGCGCCGCGGTAAGATTGAATGGTCGAGATACCCATTTTGGACAATATTTTGACAACGCCCTTAGTCGCTGCTTTGATAAAGTTTTTAACTGCTTTGTCATGCGAAATTCCGCGCAGCATGCCTTGACGAATCATATCGTCTAGCGTCTCGAACGCAAGGTAAGGGTTAACCGCACTTACGCCGTAACCAAGCAGCAATGCAAAGTGATGCACTTCACGCGGTTCGCCCGATTCAAGCAAGATAGCTACTTTCGTACGCGTGCCTTGACGGATGAGGTGATGATGCAAAGCCGATACCGCCAGCAGTGCCGGAATTGCTGCATTGTCCTTGTCGACGCCGCGATCGGAAAGAATAAGCAGATTATGTCCCTTCGCGATAACGCGATCAGCCGCTTCGCACATTTGTGTAAGCGCAGCGCGCAAACCCGTTTCGCCTTCGTTCGCAGGGAAGAAGATCGGAAGCGTGATCGAACGGAATCCGGGACGGCGCACATGGCGCAGCTTAGCGAATTGCTCGTTAGATAAAATCGGCGTATCCAATTTGATATGACGACAGCTCTCCGGCTCAGGATTGAGCAAATTGCGCTCAGGACCAATGGTCGTGCCGGTCGATGTAATAATTTCCTCACGAATCGCATCAATCGGCGGATTCGTTACTTGAGCGAACAATTGCTTGAAGTAGTTGTACAAACGCTGCGGGCGTTCCGACAATACCGCAAGCGGAGCATCGTAACCCATCGAAGCGATTGGCTCCGCGCCGCTGCCTGCCATTGGCTCAAGCACTTTGCGAACATCCTCAAACGTGTAGCCGAATGCTTGCTGTCTCATTTGGACAGTAGCATGGTTCGGTTCCGGCAATTCCGGGGCTTCCGGCAAATCTTCCAAATCAACAAGATGCTCATTCAGCCATTCACGGTAAGGGTGCTCCGTCTCGATCTCCGCCTTCACTTCCTCGTCGGAGATGATACGGCCTTTCTCTGTATCAACAAGCAGCATGCGTCCAGGACGCAAGCGGTCTTTGTATAAAATATCTTCAGGCGGAATGACAACTGTTCCAGCCTCAGAGCCAAGAATAATATGATCGTCCTTCGTTACGTAGTAACGAGCCGGACGAAGACCATTGCGGTCAAGCACCGCACCGATTTTCACGCCGTCGGTAAAGCCGAGCGCAGCCGGTCCGTCCCACGGCTCCATCAGTGTGCTGTGGTATTCGTAGAACGCTTTGCGCTCGTCGCTCATGCTCTCGTGATTAGACCAAGGCTCCGGCACCATCATCATTGCAGCATGGGCCATGGAGCGGCCAGACAGGAACAAGAACTCAAGCGTGTTATCGAACATCGCTGTGTCGGAGCCGTCCGGATTAATGACAGGCTTGATTTTCTCGATGTCGTCGCCGAACAATTCCGTTGCGAACAACGTTTGACGGGCATGCATCCAGTTTACATTACCGCGAAGCGTGTTAATCTCGCCGTTGTGGATCATATAGTGGAAAGGATGCGCGCGTTCCCAGCTCGGGAATGTGTTCGTACTGAAACGGGAGTGAACTAGCGCCATCGCCGATACAACCGACTCATCATTTAGCTCGGTGTAGAATGAACGAACCTGCTCAGTCGTAAGCATCCCTTTGTAAACAATCTTTCTCGAAGATAAGCTCGAGAAGTAGAACATATTGCCGCCTTCTTTGCCGGCATAACGAATCGCAAGCTCTGCGCGCTTACGAATTACGTATAATTTGCGTTCAAATGCCATATTATCCTTCAGACTATCGTTCATTCCGATAAATAGCTGACGAACAAAAGGCTTCACAGCTAATGCGGATTCACCCAGCTTCTTGTCATTCGTCGGAACGGTACGCCATCCGATTACCGATTGGTTCTCCTCTTGAACGATCGCTTCCACTTCACGCTCAATTGCGACGCGGGCTGCTTCATCCTGCGGCATGAAAATCATACCGACAGCATAATGGCCTTCCGCCGGAAGCTTGATTTCTTGCTTCTTTAATTCAGCTGCAAAAAATGCATGCGGAATTTGAAGCAAAATACCCGCTCCATCTCCTGTATTCGGTTCACTGCCTTGACCGCCGCGATGCTCCATATTCTCGAGCAGCATCAGCGCTTGGCGAATGACCTTATGTGATTTGATTCCCTTGATGTTGGCCACAAAGCCCATGCCGCAAGCATCTTTCTCGAATTGCGGATCATAGAGCCCCTGCTTCGGCGGCAATCCCAAAATATGTTCTTTCATTGTGTGCAACCTTTCTATGAGAAGATTTTTGGGTAAGCGTGAACGTGTTGAAAATAAGCACCGATGAATACGCATTACGCTTCATTTTTAACTTGTTTTATCATAGAATGGTAGTCAGCGAGGCGCATCGGCCTACTCCTTGCCATTCATAAGCTAAACGGTCAGCAGCTCAGCTTGCGAGCGCCCCGCGTTTAATTGACCATATACCGGGCCTATACCGCGACATTGCGATTATTATATTATTTTAACATTAGGCCATAGCGGAATCAATTTAATATTTTCATAATTATTTGCACTATTTTACTACAATCGCATTTGTCCGTTAACTTCCGCCTGCGGAACGGCTTCCTCCTCGCTCCAAAACATAAGCATAACATAAGAATGCGACCTATATTCCCTTATATTTTATCAGAAGGATGTGTGCGTGTTGTATAGCAAGTTTAGGAAAGTGCCGTTTCGCGCTTCTGCCTCTGCCCTAATCGCCTTACTGCTTATGTCCGGCTTCGCTCCTCCTCACACCAATCCCGGCGAAAAAAATTCAGAAATCGCATATGCCGCTTCCGAAGTGGACAAAGCTATTGAAGAAAAGAGCTACCAAATCGTCGCGGTTGGCGATTCCGTAACGGCCGGCTACGAGCACGGCTTTACCGAGCAATCGATTCCTTATGGCTTTGTCGAGCATGTCTACGAGCAAGCACTCTTCCATGGACTTCGCGCGAAGTATGCCAATTACGGCGTGCTTGGCTTACGTACGACAGGCCTGAGGCGATGGATGGATGCGGTCGTTAAAGGAGCCGGCGTGCAAAGCGCGGATATTCAGCGCAGCCTTCCCGATCCGCGGGCTGAGCGCATATTCGCCGAGACAAAGCTGCTGCGCTCCGCGTTAAGCCGTGCAGATCTGATCGTGATGACGATCGGCGGCAACGACATGTATTCCGTATTGGCGACGCTAGAGGCGGGCGCAGCTCAAGGCCAAGCAGCAGATGTGCAGGGCAGCGCCCTCAACACTTACGAAACGGAGCTCGAAGCTGCGCTTAGATTGATGCTGAGCCTGCAGCCGGATACTCAGGTCGTAATTGCAGATCAATATTTGCCAATCCCTCAGCCAGTAAAGATTGGAGCCTTAACTTTCCCATTATACCCCGAAGCTGACCGATTGTTTCTGCAAAATAGCGTCAAGCAGCTTCGCGAGCGTCTTAATCAGGTAACAGAGCGTTTAACGAAGGATGGCTTCCATGTAAAAATCGCAAACGTAGCTTCATCGTTTATTGATAAAGAAATCAGCTTTACTTCAATTGCTCAGGGAGATATCCATCCTAGCCGAGCCGGCTATGCGGCAATGGGGAAAGCCTTCACGAAGGCCATTTGGGGCGATTACCTTGTAGTCAAGCCTAGAGAGAACGGGGTGCCCGTTTCGATTGTCGTCAAGGGCAAAGAACTTGGTAGTGCCAACATTCCGCTTCTTGTGCAGAATCAAACCTATGTGCCGCTCCGGAGCATCACGGATGCGATTGGCGCCACAATCAAGTGGAACGCCTCCACGCAAACCGCTACCGTGATGCTGCAGAATAGTACGGTCGGTATAACCGCCGGCGCTGCCTCTGTTAGCATTAACGGCGTATCTAAGCCGCTCGATGCACCGCCTGCCTTCATTTATTCAGGCGGCAAAGCAAGCACGCTGTACGTCCCGCTTGCTGCTGTATCCGAAGGGCTGCAATTTCAGGTTATCTATCGCGATACGTTAAAAACCGTCTTTATCAACAATTAATATTACGCTACTTGTACTCCTTCTGAAGCTGCTGCATTTGCTCAAGCCCTTTTGCAGCCCAGCGCTGCAGCCGGTCGAGTGCAGCGATTTCCGCTTCAGCAGCAGCTCTTAACGAAGCGCTGTATTCAGGAATGGCGCCCGTAAACGGCTTCACATCACGGATCAAAACAGTTGTTTTTTCCGTATAGCTGAGCGCGCGCCGCTCATGGAACATTGGCACGTCCGGATTATAGGGATTGTGCAAGTCGCCTTGCTCCGGATGTTTAAGTACAGCCAGCACCTTTACAAGCGCCCTCGGTCCATTCATTTCAATAAGCTCTCCTATATAATGACCCGAGCGCACTTCCGCTCGAACGTAATCCCCAATTTTCAAGCTCTGATCATCCTGATTTAATCGTTCCATTCGCTTCATCCTCACTTTTATTTTATTTTTCACTTGTAAAATTTATGTAAATATAGTTGACTCAAGGGAAACATATCATAATAATATGCTCATCTGTGTTTAAGGATAAATTATCCACCGCGTTATTCGCAACCCTATCGGATAAAACTTGTGTTAGTCGCACTTGCATCGTAATATGGAATTAGAAAAGTAGGTGGAATGAATGCGTAAGAAAAGAGTGCTGCTGCTCTCTGAAGGCTTTGGCTCCGGTCATACTCAAGCTGCCTATGCGCTCGCTGTCGGACTAAAGCAGTTATGTCCGGGGATTCAGACCCGCGTCATCGAGCTTGGTAAATTTCTTAATCCGGTGCTTGGTCCATGGATTATATCTGCATACCGCAAAACAGTAAGCAAACAGCCTAAGATGGTCGGTCTTATGTACCGCAGCAATTATAAAAAATCGTTTAACCGCTTTACGCAGCTTGCACTTCACCGTATGTTTTATACCCAAACATCTCAGGTAATATCCCAGCTGAAGCCGGATTTAATCGTTTGCACCCATCCTGCACCGAATGCGGTTGTTGCACGGCTCAAACGATTGGGACTGGACATGCCGTTATATACGTTGATAACTGACTACGATGCGCATGGGTCATGGGTAAATCAGGAAGTCAACCGCTACCTCGTTTCCAGCGAGCTCGTGAAAGACCGACTCGTAGAAAAAGGGGTTACGACTGACCGAATCGAAGTAACGGGAATACCTGTTCATCCTAATTTCTGGCATACATACGAGAAAGAAGAAGTAAGAAAGCAGTTTGACTTAAAAAATATGCCCACCGTACTCATTATGGGCGGCGGATGGGGAATAATGTACGAGGATAATGCCCTGGAGTATATGACCAAATGGCGGGAGAGCACTCAGCTCATTTACTGTGTCGGCTCTAATGAAAAAATGAAGGAAAAGATGCTTGCAGATCCGCTCTTTCAACATCCAAACATTCGCATTCTCGGCTTCACCCGTGAGGTCAACAAGCTGATGGACGCATCGGATTTACTCATTACGAAGCCGGGCGGCATGACCTGCACCGAGGGAATGAGCAAAGGAATTCCGATGCTGTTTTATGAGCCGATTCCCGGACAAGAGGAAGAGAACTGCGAATACTTCATAAGCAACGGCTTTGGCGAAATGCTCGATTCGAACGATACCGTCGACCGCTGGCTCTCGCTCATCCATGAGCCCTACGCCTCAGGCCAATTCAGGGACAGTCTGCTAACGAAACGAAACCAACAATACGACCCGACGAGTTGTCCGAACGCCGTCCTGCGACTGATGCAGTGACGGCGTTCTTTTTCCAAATAAGAATGAAGCATAAATTGTATACCCTTATCCAAATAGTATAACTGATGAAGGGAGCTGTTTATTATGAGTTCACACATGAGAGACGGGAAAACGATTATTTTGAGGTTGGAGATCGATACGAATCTCGCCCAGTTCGGACGCGCGGCTACGGCGATCGAGCAAGCGAAGGGCGACATCATCGCCATCGACGTCATACATACGGACAAAAACAAAAGCGTGCGTGACTTAACCGTCAAAATAGCCGAGCACGGCGCAGCCGAACGGCTGACTGCAGCGCTGAAATCATTGCCCGGAATTCGGTTAGTCAACATTTCCGACCGTACATTCCTGCTTCATTTGGGCGGAAAAATTACGATCCAGCCTAAAACCCCGATCCAAAACCGCGACGACTTGTCGCGCGTGTATACGCCGGATGTCGCCAGAGTGTGCCAAGCCATTTCCGAAGAACCCTCCAAAGCTTTTACGCTGACCGTAAAAAGGAATATGGTTGCGGTCGTTTCGGATGGCAGCGCCGTGCTCGGTCTAGGCAATATCGGCCCGTATGCGGCGATGCCGGTTATGGAAGGCAAAGCGATGCTGTTTAAGCAATTTGCCGAAGTAGACGCTTTTCCGATCTGCCTTGACACCCAGGATACGGAAGCGATAATTGCGACTGTCAAAAATCTCGCGCCTGCCTTCGGAGGCATAAATTTAGAGGACATCTCTGCGCCGCGCTGCTTCGAAATCGAGCAAAGGCTGCGGGAGGAGCTTGATATTCCCGTCTTTCATGACGATCAGCACGGAACGGCCGTCGTCTTGTATGCAGGCCTGCTTAATGCGCTTAAGCTGACCGGCCGCAGCCTGAAGGAAGCCCGTATCGTCATTTGCGGAATCGGTGCGGCGGGAACCGCATGCACCAAAATGCTGCTTGCGGGGGGAGCTCAGCATATCGTCGGCGTGGACCGCGAAGGCATCTTGACCGCCGACCGGACATACGACAATTCCATGTGGCAGTGGTACGCCGACAATACGAACACGCAGCGGCGCAGCGGCGGATTGGCTGATGCTCTAAAAGAAGCGGATGTATTCATTGGCGTATCGGCCGGCGGCATATTGACGCGTGCCCACGTTGAGACGATGGCTAAGGATCCCATTGTGTTTGCAATGGCTAACCCAGAGCCTGAAATACGGCCGGAGCTGGTAGAGGACATCGTGGCCGTCTTCGCAACGGGACGGTCCGACTACCCGAATCAGATCAATAATGTGCTTTGCTTCCCGGGCATTTTCCGCGGAGCCCTCGACAGCCGCGCTACTACGATTAATGAAGAGATGAAACTTGCAGCAGCTGAGGCCATCGCCTCCGTAATCAGCGATGAGGAGCTTAGCCCGATGTACATCATACCGAGCGTCTTCAACAGCAAAGTCGTAGAAGAGGTGCGTCGCCGAGTAAGCCAAGCCGCCCAAAAAAGCGGCGTCTCGCGGCGTCAGACACGGGAGTAGGCTGGCAAGAGCAATTTACCAAAAAAGCCCTTAACGCTTCCATTAGGAAGCGTAAGGGCTGCAAGTTTATCTCGGACTGAGATCGGTAGCGAAAACCAGCCTCCGCTGCCTGCCTGTCCGCCAGGCAGTGATAGAACACGGCCCCGTTCTTCATCCTGAACGACAGAAGCGCCTGCATGCAGTTCAGCTTTGCCCTCGCTATTATTAGGATAGACGCTGTTCGCAACGGTTGAACCTTCAACCTCATTATTCTCGAAACCCCAATTGTAAATCGGCACGGCGATGGTTTCGACATCAGCGTCCGGTGCTATACTCGCAGCATGTATGCCAACAGGTGCATATGCCATTACGATCACACCCGTCAGAAGCATCACCGTCCAGCGTTTCACTTTTCCCTTCATTCCTCTCACTCCTTTGAATTCATGAATGCGTTTTCATTATAGTCCAGCTAAGCTTTAACTTAAATGAGAGGATGTTAAGGTTAATGTAGAGAAAATTCAGTAGTACCCGATAAATTCAAGTGATCCCATACGAAAAAACAACCCGAGCTCGCTCAAATTTCCCCATTTCCCGAAAAAAAAGTATTGACACCCTATCCGCTTTTTAACCGTATTAAATATGCTATAATAAAATATCGAGCGCTAAAGCGCTTTTTCAACGAGCTTCAGCATATGTTAGCATATAAAGAAACCTTTGCTTGATTTATTTCATAATGTAGGCTTTATGTGCAGGCTAGTTGACGGAAAGGGAGCCTGGTAATGTTTCAAGCTGTAGTCGATTTTTTAAAGGAATTCGGTCCGTTGGGATTATTTATACATGCTTTTCTTGATGCAGTTATTTTCCCGATACCCGCATTTTTCCTTCAAGTATCATTAAGCATACTCAATCCTTCTACAGCATTATGGCTGGCTACCGTAGGATATATAGCCTGTCTCTTAGGAACACCCGTTGGGTATTATTTAGGCAAAGTTATGGGCAAATCAGTTCTATATAGATTTCTAAAAAAAGAGTGGATCGACGCAGCGACGGTCCGGTTTCAAAAAAATGGCGAAGCTGCTATTCTTATCGGATCGTTCACGCCGATCCCCTTCAAAGTATTTACCATTTTATCCGGCGTCTTAAATTTCCCCCTGTGGAGGCTGATCGGTTACGCGGCTATCGGACGGGGATTAAAGTTTTATATTGTCGGTCTCTTGTTTTACTTCTATGGGCGGGCCGCGGAGAGCATGGTTAAAGATGTTTCCTTATACATTTTCGTAGGAGCCGTGCCGATCATTGTTGTGTACCTTTTGCTTCGCAAAAGACATAACAAGAAAAAAGCGATAGCGGAAACACAACAAGCTGAAGCCGAGCAGGCCGCGCAAATCAAAAAAACGGATGGTACATCTATTCAAATAGATTCCTAGCATATCAGGTGCAAACCGCTTGCAGCGTGACAAACTTATAATGTATCCGAATAAAGGCCGGTCAGGGAGTTTCCCCGACCGGCCTTTATATTAATGCTTTTCCGTTGCGTTTTCTTCAATATTTCCAAAAATCTCATGTGGCTCGACATGCACGTGCACGCTCATAATATTGTGCTTACGCCCCATGCGATGCTCGATTTCATCACTTATCCGGTGACTTTCAATAAGCGTAAGCCCGGGATCAACCTGGACGATCACATCAATCAGCACATGGCTCCCATGGACTCTCGCCTTGATATCCTTTATCGATTTAACGCCCTTCGTCTTTGCGATTGTCGTGCGCAAGGAAGAAAGCTCATTCTCGTCAAAACCATCCGTCAGCGCATGCGTGGAGCTGTAGAAAATTTCCCATGCCGTTTTACAAATAATTGCGCCTACCGCTATAGCAGCTACTG
>DATJKM010000234.1:0-38009 GCA_035491515.1 Candidatus Udaeobacter sp.
TAGCCTTCATCTTTGTTTCCACTGGGTAGCTTACTCTTGTTGCCAACGCAAAAACACCTCCAAGGTTGTATCCACATCTTACGACATGTTCACATTCTCTTGAAGGTGTTTTGATTTGTCTCACTCTAGGGGGTCAGTCCCCATGAGGAGGCAGCCTTTTTTGCTGATTATATCGTCCACTGGGAGTGGACGATCGCACTTACATACCAGGCTCCGTTTAACTCCTCGAGCACCAGAATGAGGCTTTCCCAATCCATTCCACCATATTGAGGGTCAAAACCGCTGAAATAATAATCCATCACAAAGCTGTTTGGGAATACGTCTTCAATGTTAACTATCGTGTTCCCCGTTCCTTTTATTTGATCTACGCCTACAGTCTCCGGTTCAATAAAATTCTTATCGTATACAAACTTGTCATAATACTGTTGGAAGGTTAGAGAAATCGGTTCGCCGGAGCCGTCATAGGAGCCCCAGTTGTAAACGGTCGGATCTGTTAATGCCGGCAAGCCTGAGGCTGGAAATACTTTGGCAGTCGCAGTATCAATGTGCGCATAGGGAGAGAATAATAGACCTTTATCAGGATGAATGTAAGCCGCAAGTGTGGACATGTCGGCTTCCTTCAACGCCAGAATGACTGCGGCCGCAGCATCTTCGGGCGTTGCAGCTTGCGGAGGCTCATTATCGACATCGGTGCTTGGTTCGCTTACCGCAGTTGGTTCAGGCGTTTCTGTGCTTTGATTTTGACCATTATTCGTAGCTGTGTTTCCGTTTCCTGCATTAGTGTTCGTTTGGTTTGCATTTGAGCTGCAGGCGGATAGAAGGAGCGTTAGCACGAGAACAACCATCCATTTTTTCATATTCGATCACCCCATATGTGATTTGGTTTTAAAGATTCTTTATCAAGTCAGACGTGAATTAAGCGGAAAAGTTGCATAGGTGCTTGTGGACTTTATTTTTCTCTGATAAACTATATTTATTGTTCAGTAAAATTATTAACTAAATGTGGAGAGTGGAATGGCGACAATAAGAGAAATTGCGCAGCAGGCGGGCGTTTCAGCTGCTACTGTATCAAGGGTTTTGAATAATGATGTTACCCTGTCAGTAAGCGAGGAAACGCGGACACGTGTATTCAGTATTGCCGAGCAACTGCAATATAAGCCGTCCAGATTGCGAAGAATGAAAAAGGAAGAGCAGCTGTCCCGTCAGCAAATCGGCTTGCTCATGTGGTCGTCGCTTGAGGATGAGCATGAAGATCCTTATTTCTATTCTATTCGCAGAGGAATTGAAACACGCTGCGAGGAGCTCGGAATCAGTATTATTAAAGTGCTTCGCGGCAACAGCCGCTCGGAGATGCAGCCCGTGCACGAGCTGGATGGCGTCATCGTTGTCGGTTCAATCGATGATAATGATGTCCGTCAATTGTACGGTAACGGCAATCGGCTAGTTTTTGTGAACCATTCGTACGAGCTGAACGAGTACGATACGGTGAAGATGCATTTTGAGCAAGCGACCAGGGCGGTTATCTCGCATCTGATAAAGCTGGGGCACGAAAAAATCGGCTACATCGGCGGTAACGATAATGTGCACCGGCTGAATCGTCAATTTGATTACACGGAGAACGATGAGCCGCGGCGCATATTTTTCGAGAAGGCGCTGCGTGAGCTGGGGCTTTATGATGAAAGCTATGTGGTGAAGGCGTATTGGTCGTCTAACAGCGGATACGAATCGATGAATCAGCTGCTCCAGCAAGGCTCACGGCCGACGGCTTGCTTTATCGGCAGTGATCCGATGGCAGTAGGCGCGCTCCGGGCGCTGCATGAGCATGGCCTTAAAGTGCCGGAGGATATGGCGATTGTAGGCTTTGACGACATCGAAATTTCCGAATATTTGAACCCGCCGCTTACAACGGTTCGTGCACATACGGAGCAGATGGGCAGAGCGGCAGTTCAACTGCTGCTTGAGCGAATTGAAGGGCGTGAGGCGGCTGTTCATATGACGATCAATACAACACTCATCGTTCGCGAAAGCTGCGGCAGCTCATTGAAAAAAGACGAAGCAGAATAGAAAACCCGGTTACAAGGATTCTTTTTTATGTCTAACGTGCATGGAGAGTGCTCTCCCGTTGATTCGGATTCGACTTGCTTCTTAATTTCAGATTAACGATGCAGGCGTTCAACAGAACAGAAATAACAGGAGAAATTCCAACTAATACGGACAAACAGAGGACTGCTGCTATAATAGCTGGAGTTTTTCCGGTTAATCCTGCGGTAAATACTTCATCCAACGTGTATCATGTCACCGCATTCGGATATTTAGTTCAGCTTATACCGTTGATTTTCAATAACTTTATATAAAATGCTTACGAAACTAATCTTTTTTAAATTTTAGGAGGGTATTTATTTTGACTATTCAATATGATCAGCAGCGTTCGGTATTTCATTTGCAGTCGAAGGATACGAGCTATGTCATCCACGTTACAAAAACAGGCTATCCCGCACATATCTACTGGGGCAAAAAAGTTCGCGGCGTACAGCTGGAGCGGTTATTTGAGCTGGCAGGTCGCGCTTCCTTCTCGCCAAGCACGGAGCTTGACCAGCTGGAATTGTCGCTGGATACACTTCCGCATGAGTATCCAGCTTATGGCAACTCCGACTTTCGGATGCCTGCTTTCCAGGCCAAGCTGCCTAACGGCACGACCGTAACGGATTTGCGCTATGAATCGTATCAAATCATCGATGGCAAGCCAGCGCTTGCCGGATTGCCGTCGACGTATACGGAAAGCGATTCCGAAGCGCAAACGCTGGAGATCACGCTTAAAGATGACTTGGCCGGCTTGTCCGTTATTTTGTCTTATACTGTATTCGAAGCGTTTGACGCGATAACCCGCTCGGCTAGAATCGTCAACAATGGAACGGATACGCTGCAATTGCAGCGCGCATTAAGCATGAGCCTCGATTTTGCGCATGACCGTTTTGAAATGCTGCAGCTATCCGGCGCTTGGATTCGCGAGCGTCATATTCATAAACGCAGCCTCGTTCCGGGATTGCAGTCGGTTGAGAGCCGCCGGGGATCAAGCAGCCATATGCAAAATCCGTTTGTCGCCTTGCTGTCGGAAGGCTCGACAGAGGATCATGGCGACGTGTTCGGGGTGAATTTAGTATACAGCGGTAATTTCACAGCCGGCGTAGAGGTGGATCAATTCCATGCCGCACGTCTTTTCATAGGCATTAACCCGTTCGACTTTAATTGGCAGCTGGAGCCGGGCGAGCAATTCCAAACGCCTGAGGCGGTCATGGTTCATTCCGAGCATGGGCTCGGCGGCATGTCGCGCAGCTTCCACGACTTCTACCGCGCCCGCTTAATTCGCGGTACGTTCCGCGACCAGACGCGTCCGATTCTCGTCAATAACTGGGAAGCGACCTATTTCAACTTTAACGCGGATAAAATCGAGGACATCGCGCGGGTGGGCCAAGAGCTCGGCATCGAGCTGTTCGTGCTGGATGACGGCTGGTTCGGCAAGCGCGATAACGATACCACTTCGCTTGGCGATTGGTTCGTAGACCGCGATAAGCTGCCAAACGGCTTGGAGGACTTGGTCAGCCGCGTGAAGCGTCTCGATATGCAGTTCGGCTTATGGTTCGAGCCGGAGATGATCTCGCCGGAGAGTGAGCTGTACAAAGCGCATCCGGACTGGTGCTTGCACGTGGAAGGGCGCAGACGCACGCAGGCGAGAATGCAGCTCGTGCTCGATTTGTCGCGCAAGGACGTTCAACAATATATCGTGAAGTCGGTTTCGGATATTCTCTCCAGCGCTCCGATTACGTACGTGAAATGGGACATGAACCGCAACATGACGGAAATCGGTTCTGCGCTGCTGCCGGCCGACCGTCAACGCGAAACAGCTCACCGGTATATGCTTGGCCTTTATGCCGTGCTTGAGGAAATTACGTCAGCGTTCCCGAATATTTTGTTCGAGAGCTGCTCCGGCGGCGGCGGCCGCTTCGACGCCGGCATGCTGTACTACATGCCGCAAACCTGGACGAGCGATAACACGGATGCGGTATCCCGTCTGAAAATCCAATACGGCACAAGCATCGTCTATCCGGTAAGCGCGATGGGCGCTCACGTCTCGGCTGTGCCTAACCACCAGGTTGGCCGCATCACCTCGCTTGAGACGAGAGGGAATGTCTCTTTGTCCGGCAACTTCGGCTATGAGCTTGATCTGACTCAGTTTACGGAGGAGGAGAAGGAAGCGGTCAAGGAGCAGGTTGCACTGTACAAGGATGTGCGCCATCTTGTGCAATTCGGTGATTTCTATCGTCTGCTTAGCCCGTTCGAGGGCAATGAGACGGCGTGGATGTTCGTATCCAAGGATCAAAGCGAAGCTTTTGTCGTCTTCGTTTCCGTGCTGCAGGAGCCGAATCCGCGGCTTAATCGCTTCCGCCTAAAAGGTCTCGATCCGAACCGTGATTACAAGTTGTTTGGCGAGGAAACGGTATACGGCGGCGATCAGCTGCTTTACGCCGGCCTGGCGACACCGCAATTTTTCGGCGATTACTCGAGCAAGGTGTACCGTTTCCGCGCAGTCGAGTAGAGCGGGATACGGGGCGCAACAGCTGATTTACTGAATCTTATAAAAAGAGGGCGTTCCGGAAGTTCATTCAACTTCAGGAGCGCCCTCTTCTGCGTTTTATGTATCCGCCGAGTCGGCTAAGTTACAGAGATGTCGGGGCTGCTGCAGCGATGATAATGATGATAATGATGCCATAAATGCCAAGAATGATGGCAGCCCACAGCAAGGACTCTTTAAAGAAGTTTTGTTTATGACTATGGGACCATTGACTTGCCGAAAAATGAGATGGTAACCTGATTTTATATGGAAACAAATGGAGGGATGATCTTGATTGAAAATCACTTATCGGTAGGCTGTGACGAGTATGGAGACGGCTTAAGAACGTCTAGCTTTATTGAAAAGTTGGCATCAGGCGTGGACAACGAGATGCTGGAACGCTGGAAGCAGTCGGGCTTATCGGTAGATCTATCGGATCAGCAGGATAAGGATGAGGATGATTGGCGTTATCCTTTCCTCACTGAGTGATGGGCCGCTATTCTGCGAATGACGCCGGAGAGAATCCCTTTCTATTGATAGGAAATCCGACAAACAAACGGACACTCGGTCTTCAGGCGGCAAGAAGCAAGCTGGGGCTTGCTCCGGCTCTCTTGCTCTCCTACGAGCAGCTGCTTAAGCGTACTTTGTACATACAAGATGTACTGCGGACATTCGCAGGCTTTGATGAGATCATCATACGAATCGATGCGCCTGGCAAGGATGATGCGGTGGAGCGGGAGCTGATCGCATGGGGAGCGCCTGACCAGAGCGGTGATGACGTATTCTGGTCAGCCGGTTCCCTGCCTGACAGCATTTCAATTGCGGCGGAGGAAGCGCGCGGTCTTCCGCTTGAGCATGGTCGAATCTATTATCCGGCGCAGTGGTATCGCGGGTATTGCCGGTTCCTTGCTGCTGTGTACCGGGAGGTGAAGGCCTTGAAGATGGCCGTCCGCTGGGTCAATTCGCCGGGAAGCATCGCGAGTATGTTTGACAAAAGAAGCTGCTGGCAGCTGCTGTCGCTCCATGGTCTTCGTTTGCCGGCTTTGCCGGCTCCTGCCGGAACTATAGGAAGCTACGACTCGCTCCAAGCTGCAATCGCGGCCAGCGGAATGAACCGGCTGTTCATCAAGCTGGCCTGCGGCTCGGGAGCCTCGGGCATTATCGCCTACCAGATCAATCCGCGTACCGGAGACGAGCTTGCCCTTACAACGATTGGCATAGAGAAACGTGCAGGCAGCTATAGCTTTTACAATACGGGTTTGCTGCGGCGCTACCGGGAGCGTTCGGATATCCGAGAAATGATAGATTGGGTGTGCAGAGAAGGCGCGCATATTGAATGCTGGATCGAGAAGGACAGCATCTTGAGCAAGTCGTTCGACGTGCGGCAGCTTGTCGTGCACGGTCAGGCCTGCCACACGGTGCTGCGGCTAAGCCGTACGCCAATTACAAATTTGCATCTGCGCAGCGAGCGAAGGACGGACGCGGACCAGCTTCTATCCGCAGAAGTGATACAAGCGGTGAAGCATACGGCTGAAGCTGCGCTCCGCGCATTTCCGGGTAGCTTTACTGCGGGTGTGGACGTACTTGTTCAACAAGGCAGCGGCAGGACTTATGCGATAGATGTCAATCCTTTTGGCGATTTGCTATACGGTGCTGAGTATGAGGGGATGAACACCTATGAATGGCAAATGCGTCAGCTTCTCAGAAAGGATTAGGTACGAATGTTGAATATGAACCAAATCGTGGGCTCACGCAGATACCGGCCCGGCTTGTTCGCTAAGCCCGCTAAACGCGGAGCGTATCGTATGTGATCACTTCCGCCAACTCAAATGAACTCTGCTGACCCACTCGAGTTAGTTACATTCCGCCAACTTAAATGAACGCTGTCAGATCAAATCGACATAATAGGTCGACTTTGCGAAACTAATCCCGTCATTTTTTCTCGCATCCATAAAAAGAGGCGTTTAGTTCGATGAAATGAACTAAAATCGTGTTTTCCACAAGCCTGCTGCGGATTAGTTCGACGAAATGAAACAAAATCAAATCAAGTCGTAACTAGAAAGCCTTGCTTCAAATCCGCCCAAGTGGGGTAAAGTAATTTATGGATTGAATAATGAGAGGAGTGTGCAAAGTATGACGCAGGCGAAGAAGGTCGCTTTTCTGCTGGCCAACGATTTTGAAGATTCTGAGATGGCAAGCCCGTATGATGAAATGGTGAAGAACGGCCATGAAGCCGTCATTATTAGTTTGAAGAGCAATGAGCAGTTGAAAGGGAAGCAGGGAACAATTTCCTATACTTCGCATTTAGGCATTGAGGAGGCGAATGCGGACGATTATGCCGCTATTATCATTCCAGGGGGGAAATCGCCATCCCATCTGATGAATAACGCGGCTGTGCAAGCCTTCGTCAAAGATGCCGATCAAGCCGGCACGACGATTGCGGCGATATGCCACGGTCCGCAAATATTGGCAGCCGCCGGTGTGCTGAGCGGCCGTACGCTAACCTCCTATCCCGGTATTTCCTCGGAAATTGAAGCAGCTGGCGGTCATTTTGTCGACAAGGAGGTCGTCGTCGACCGTAATTTAGTGACGTCCCGGACGCCCGAGGATGAGCCGGCTTTCATCCGTGAGACGATCGGTAAGCTTGGGGTAAACGCATGGTAGCTTGAGCTTGTCAGATTATATGGCCGTAAGAGAAGGGGCTGTCCCGCCAGATCCGAGAGGGTGCAGCGGGCAGTCCTACTTGTTCTGTACCGGGGATACTGATTGTGCTTGCATTAGAGTGATGAACGGTTTTCTAAATGATTCAAAGCATAATCAATGGCCTGGCCCGAATGCTGAAAGAAATGCTCCTGACCGATAACTCCGTATATTTCACCCCTTTTCAATACCTCGAGAGGCTGAGATTGGATCTCCGAAATCATGACGGTCCCACCGTATTTTCTGAAGTGCTTGACTAGATTGTTTAGCTTGGATTCGCCACTCGTATCCATGAAGGGTACTTTCTCCATACGCAGAAGAAGTACTTTAGATTTTTCATTTATCGTATTCAAAACTAATTTTTCGAATCGGTCGGCAGCGCCAAAAAATAAAGGGCCTTTTATGATACAGATGCTGATTTGCGGATAGTCATGACAGCTCGTCACCATGAATGCCGTACTCATCCGTTTTATAAATAGAATGACGGATAACAGCAAGCCCGCCACGACCGCAGTGGATAAATTCGTTAATACAGTCAGAAAAAATGTAAGGAGGAGTACGGCAGAGTCACTCGTGTTGGACTTCAGAATATGAATAAAAGGCTTTCGTTCACTCATGTTCCACGCGACGATTATTAGAATAGGAGCCATGCTTGCAAGCGGAATATGCGAGGCGTAGCGCGAAAAGAAAATGAATACCAGAAAAACGACAATGCTATGCATAATGCCGGAAATCGGTGAAACAGCACCGTATTTCACATTGGTTGCGGTTCGGGCGATCGCTCCTGTGGCAGGAATACCGCCGAATAGAGGCGTTACAAGATTAGCGATTCCTTGACCGATCAGTTCACGATTGCTGTTGTGGCGGTTGGCTGACATATTATCGGCTACAACGGCAGATAGGAGCGATTCGATACCGCCGAGCATAGCAATTACAATCGCAGGAAAGATGAGCTGCTCAATCCGCTGCAACGTCAGTTCAGGAAAATGCAAATGAGGCAAGGTGCCTGGAATGTCCCCGAAAACGGATCCTATCGTATCGACGTTCCCATCAAAAAATAAAGCTGCTGCTGCGCTCGAGATAAGCAACCCCGTTAGAGAGCCGGGAAGTTTAGGCAGATACCTTTGCGATAGTAGAACGACAGCAAAGCATATTGCAGCTGTTGCCAGGCTGAATGCGTTTAGCGTTGTCACATGCTTGAATATTTCTGTAAGGTTGAGCAAGAAGCTCTCATGCTTCTCGATATTTCTCAGCCCTAGAAGATTAGGCAGTTGTCCGGTAAATATAATAACGGCAATGCCGGAAGTAAAGCCGATAATAACAGGCTTTGGCATATACTTGATTAAAGTGCCAGACTTAAACAAGCCCATGAGCACAAGAATAATACCGGACAGAAAACCTGCCAGCAATAAATTTTCATAGCCGTATTGCATGGTAATGGCAAAGAGAATCGGAACGAATGCCCCAGTTGGACCCCCGATTTGGTACCTAGAGCCTCCGCACAAGGAAATCAGTATGCCCGCGATGATGGTTGTGTAGATCCCGTATTCGGGTTTAACGCCGGAAGCAATAGCAAAAGCCATTCCTAATGGAATGGCAATAATACCAACGATTAAACCGGATAAGAGATCCTTGCGAAATGAAGCTGTATCATATCCTGCAAATCTACCTGTCCATCTCATCTGGCTTCCTTCTTTTCTTCATATATTTGAATATTTGAATATATATGAAATAGTACTCCTGAGTATGCCGGATGTCAATCGTAAACAATGACGTTTAAGGCTCGTTGCGAATGACTTCCAGCAGGGATATGGCATCTACAAGATGATTATCGAATATTTGCTTGGCGATGACGAGTAAGTCCTTAATCAATGGATCGCGCAGCGAATAGATCACGGAGGTACCGTCCTTCAAGCCATAAACGACATTTTTATTTCGCAATACGGCTAGCTGCTGGGATACGGCAGAGCCTTCAGAGCCCAAAATGGTTTGGAGCTCGTTCACGTTTTTATCACCTTCGCATAGTACTTCAAGAATCCGAATTCTTAGCGGATGAGCCAGGGCTTTAAAAAATTCGGCTTTAAATTGTGGAATGTCTTGATTCATGGCAATGGCCCCTTAGTCGTATACTTTTTCAAAATATAAGAAAGTATAAATTTGAACCTCATTCGGCGCAAGCCGTTTACACTTGTTTTATAAATATCATAGCATAAATTGTTGAGCTTCATAAAAAATCTCATTATGTTAGATGATAGGACTGCAAATTTCTAATGGGTACTCACGTATCCATGATAAAATTGTTTTCCGGGCATAATTGGAGTATACTTTATATATATAAATTTTTGAATATTTGAATATTTAACGATTAAGGAGGGCGTGAATGAATGCCCGATACTACGCTTGATGAACAAACGGACAAGCCCGCAAGACCCGTTGTTCATTTACCCTCGAAAGTGAGCAGGACATCCCTTATTGAAAACGGCATGCACACCTTAAATGAATGGGGTGCGAATCATATTTGCAAGGTTTGTATCGCAAATAGCGGCTCATGCTGCCGAGATTGTCTTCATCTTATGGATGGTGTCGGATGTCAACGGCGAAATACAAGCTGTACGGCATGGTTATGCGGTTTTCATAAATTTTTATTATATGAAGTTGGCCAATTAGAGGGATGGAACGCATTCTGGGAGCAGGTTCCCGGTCAGGATTATCGCGAGGACTTCACCCCGGAATTTATCGTTATCGATAAAGCTTTACGCAGGCAAAAGCAAACGATGGAGCATCTTGGAGAAGCCCTTGCCGCAGATCTGCAGGAAATGGAGCGATCGCATATCGCGATCGGTATAATCATCACGCTACGAGAGAAGCTTGACAAAAACATTGATCAGCTTATGCACGGGGAGAATGATCCTAAGAAGCAAGTAAGGCTCAGAAGAAAGATAAAGGTACTTACGAGCGGCTTCCAGCGCTTTCACCACTTATTAAAAAAATATTATGATCAGCAAGCCGAAGGCATAAGCCCATAGCGAAAAGGAAGGAGCCGTGATTTTCGGCTTCTTTTTTTGCTTCAAGTCTATCCATCTGCTTCCCCGTATAAGGATAATTTGAAAAATAAATCTTTCTCATCCGTATGAAGGGTTAGAATAGAGGCAGAAGACTGGAGGCTAAAGTATGTTTTCTTGGCTCAGAATGGCGGCTATTATTGTTGTCACTACGTTTTTAACCCGTTTTATCCCGTTTTCGGCTTTTTTTCAAAATGTAAATACACTGGTCCACGAGCTTGCCCATGCACTGGTAACCTTGCTGCTGAAGGGAAGCGTCATGCATATTTACTTGTACGCGGATCAAAGCGGTGTGACCTATACGGCCTATACGAACAGTTGGATGCTGATTCCGATTGCACTTGCCGGCTATACGGGCTCCGCTTTGTTCTCGCTGCTGCTTTTCTTTCTGCATGCAAGGGGGAAGGGGCGCATCGGATTAGCTTTAATTGCAATAGCTGCGGGAGTGGCGCTTGCGCTTTTTGTACGAAACGGCTACGGCATGGCATGGAGCGCAGGCTTTACGGCATTGACGCTGCTCATTTATTTTATAGCGCCAAGCTGGCTTCGAAGCGGTTATTACTTGCTGATTGCTTTCATATGTTTAGTGGAATCAATCATCAGCCCGTTTATTTTGCTCTTTCTGGCAATAACGGAGCCAGCCTCAGTGGGTGATGCGGCCAGCTTGAGCGGCGTAACCTTTGTACCTGCGTTTGTATGGGCCGCCTTGTTTTGCGCATTATCGCTCTGGTGCGCGAAAGGAGCGATCGGTTATTTGTTTAGGAGAAGAACTGTCGGGATACAAATAAGTAAATAATGACTGCGAAGGGCTGTGAAGAGAATGTCGAAAGGCTTTAGGCTGCCCGTGAAGAAAAAGGTGGATTTATCGGACTTCGATCCGAAGGATACAGGACGCTTTCGAGGTAAGGATGAGGTTGTACAGGAAATGAAGGAACTTGAGCAGGAGCTGCAGCAGCTGCAGGAGAGGCTCGCCGCCGGCAAAGAGCAGGCGGTGCTGTTCCTATTTCAGGGCATGGATTGCAGCGGCAAGGACGGGGTTATCAAAAAAGTGTTTGCCGGCCTTCATCCGCAGGGCATTTCCGCCCACAGCTTCAAGGCGCCGACGGAGGAGGAAGCGCGGCATGATTTTTTATGGAGAGCGCATGCTGCTGTTCCCGCCCTTGGCCAGATCGCCGTCTTTAATCGCTCCTATTATGAGGAAGTGCTGATTACCAGAATCCACGGCATGGTGCAGGACGATGAGGCAAAACAGCGGTTTAAACATATTAATCATTTTGAAGCACTGCTTGCCGAGAGCGGGGTAAAGGTGGTCAAAATCTTTTTGCACATCTCGAAGCAGTTCCAGCTGGAGAAGCTCATCAGCCGCATCGAGGATCCGAGCAAAAACTGGAAGTTTGACCCGGATGATTTGAAGGAGCGCAAGTCATGGAAGCAGTACGGCGAGTATTATGAAGAACTGTTTGAAAAATGCAGCAAAGAGGCGCCATGGCACGTTGTTCCCTCTGATAATCGGTGGTACCGCAATTATGCCGTGCTCAAAATCGCGGTAGACGCTTTGCGGAGTTTGGAGATGAAGGAGCCGCCTGCGAATCCGGAGCTGCAGCAGCTTCTGGAGGAAATCAAGAAGGAAGAAGGATAGCTTGCCGCGATGCGGGAATAAGCTATTTTATATATGCTTCACGTCAAAATTCCCTCCTCTAGCCTACAGTTGGCTTTGGAGGGGATTTTTTATGCGAGCCTTATACCGTAAGATACTGTTTTAGAGTAAAATATTGGAGATGAGCATTACTGTTACATAGAGAGAACAACGTTAGATATTAGGGGGGAGACTTTGAGAGAATTAAATAAATATGAGTCGGATAGATGGTTCGATTTAGCAATCGATAAGAAATCTTTTTCTATAGGGCATGCTACAATAAGAAACAGCTAAAGGGAAGCCATTGCAAGTCATTATGACTTATGGCAGCTAGTAAGAGAGGAGTATGGATGTGAAAACAGATTATGAATCCCATCAGACCGGTGGGACCTTTGGAGGCAAAGGCAACTTTTTAGTCATTATGGTGATGATCCTCGGTGTGTTCGTCGCTATTTTGAATGAAACGCTGCTTAACGTCGCCCTATCCAAAATTATGGAGGATATTGGCATCTCGCCAAGCACCGCACAATGGCTGACAACCGGATACCTGCTGGTCATTGGCGTGCTTATTCCGGTCACTGCTTTTTTAATCCAGCGGTTTACGACAAGAGGTTTGTTTCTGTCGGCTATGTGTTTGTTTACGCTAGGTACTTTTATAGCGGCTGTCGCACCCGGCTTCACGGCGCTCTTACTCGGAAGATTGCTTCAGGCAGCGGGAACAGGACTGCTGTTTCCTCTGCTGACCAATGTCGTATTCGCCATGGTTCCGATAGAAAAACGGGGCTCGGCCATGGGAACGATCGGCATCGTTATCACCTTCGCTCCCGCTATCGGACCTACGCTGTCCGGGATCATTGTCGAGCATTTTAGCTGGCGTGTTCTCTTTTTCAGCGTGCTGCCGGTCGCTCTGCTTGTTATTATCTTTGCAGCTGCAAAGCTCAAAAATGTAACCGAAACGACGAAACCGAAAATTGATCTGCTGTCGCTTCTTCTTTCAACCTGCGGATTTGGCGGGATCGTATACGGCTTCAGCAGTGCGGGCGGAGGGGGCGGAGGATGGTCAAGCGGCATGGTTTTGATTCCGATGGCAGTCGGCATTGTTTCATTGGTGCTGTTTACATGGAGACAATTATCGATACCCGAACCGCTGCTCGAACTGCGAACATTTAGTTTTCGGGTGTTCCGATTGTCCACTCTGATTATGATGGTCGTCATGATGGCCATGTTCTCTGCCATGATGCTGCTGCCGATTTTTCTTCAAAATGCTTTAGGCTACACTCCGCTTAAGGCAGGTCTGGTTATGCTGCCAGGAGGAGTAGTGATGGGAATTATGTCTCCTATCAATGGACGGTTATTTGATAAGTTTGGCGCCAAATGGCTGGCCATTATCGGATTGGCGCTTATGGCCAATACGCTGTGGCAATTTGCGCATATTACGCTGGATACATCCTACAGCATGATTATGATCCTGAATACGCTGCTGATGCTGGGTATTTCCATGCTGATGATGCCGGTTATGACCAATGCCTTAAATGAGCTGCCTCCTCCGTTATATGCGCATGGCACGGCCATTATCAGCACGCTTCAGCAGGTATCGGGCGCTGTAGGGACAGCGCTGCTTGTAGCGATTATGACTAATGGCTCGAGAAAGTTTTTGGAAACAACGTCAAGCACGGACGAAGCGTCTGTCACACAAATTCTTGCTATGATTGCCGGAATGAAAAGCGCATTTCTGTTTGCGTTTGGATTGGTTTTCGCCGCATGGGTCGCTTCGTTTTTGCTTAAACGAGCGGTACCGCCGGAATCGGAGCCGGGGATGGAAAGCAAGCGGGTCTCTGCGCATTAAAGGGCTGTTATTATACAGCTGAGATGGGGAAGTTATTAGAAATAAGTGAAGACAAAAGATGAACTGCACCCCCGTCAAGTAGACAGCACAAAAAATAAAAACAGTTAGGCGGCCTTGGTCCTGAATTCCATCGGACTAAGGTCGTTTAATTTCGCTTGTAGTCGCTCGTAATTGTAAAAGTGGATGTAGGCCTCGA
Source organism: Candidatus Udaeobacter sp. (assembly GCA_035491515.1). Taxonomy (GTDB): domain Bacteria; phylum Bacillota; class Bacilli; order Paenibacillales; family Paenibacillaceae; genus Pristimantibacillus. The sequence goes on from DATJKM010000234.1 coordinate 14,050, forward strand.
CGGTACCCATAGATACCGACTACCTTCTCATATAGCGAGATCATGGTTTCTGTGCGCGTATGGTTCTCCAGTTCGCGTACACTGGGCTTGCGGTTCAGCCATTTGTAATAGCTTGATCGCGGAATCTCTTAAATTTCACACAGCGCCTTTATGCTGAATTGCCCTTCTTACACAACTGCTTGAATGGCGAGGTAGATATTTTCCTGACGTACTTGACTTAGCGTCGCCTTCTTTCGAGTTCCTCTAACTTTTATAGGCCTTTAAGCTGCTATGACTATTATACATCTTCACCCAGTCCGTAGTTAGCAGAGGTTAATTCAGCTTGCTGTTGGAATTTGTGAGGCTGAGCGGAGTACAATAAGAGAAGTCAGAAGTAACAGAGGGAGCCTCAAAGGGGGCTCCCTTGTCTTTTGTCATCTAAGATGACCGAAACCCCGACTTGTATCTTGTACGGGCCTTTGAATGTCTTAAAGCCGCTGAGTCTGACGCTTAGAAGTAAGCGCGAGCTTCGGGAGGTACACAAACAAGAGGCGCCAAACTCACACCTTTTGGAAGTCCCAGCGGTGGGGCGTCTCTAAGCTTACAGAAAGTACATCATTGATAAGCTCGTATTTGAATATTCCTGTAACCACTTCCAAGGTAGTCTTGTTTGCAGCGTCGTTTGCCAGCTTTAATGTAAGTATTTTCAAGAAGCTACATAATGAACATGGTTTAATTGTAGAAATTCCGCGACGGACGCGGTCTCTCGGCTTTAAATTACACTTGCGTGAAATTTAAAATGGGTCAAGCAATTGCCAGTCCGCATAATTGGTCAAGTCCCCTCATAGACATGTTATCAGCCAGTAAAAACAATGTGCAGAGGGGATGATTACATGCGTCGCATGACATGGACCGCGGCAGTATTATTATGTTTTTCATTAGTACTAGCAGCTTGCGGAACAAAGGACGCCGAGTCCGTGGTTAAGGAGCTCGACAAGGTAGTGAACAGCATGGAGAGCTATCAAGGTAGTGGGACGATGACGCTGCGGACGGGCCAGCAGCCACTCGAGTATAAAGTGGAGGTATCGTACCAGAAGCCGCAGTACTATCGGATCAAGCTGACGAACGAAGAGAAGGACATTACACAAATCGTGCTTCGCAATGACGACGGCGTATTCGTTCTCACACCGAAGCTGAATAAAGTGTTCCGCTTCCAAAGTGATTGGCCGCAAAATCAAGGCCAAGTATACTTGTACCAAACGCTGGTTCAAAGCATCCTGGTCGATAATTCGCGGCAGTTTGTTGTAGATGAGGATGCTTATGTGTTTGACGTAATGGCGAACTATAATAACGGCTCGCTGGCCCGTCAAAAGATTTGGCTGAATAAATCGGACTACAAGCCGGTTCAGGTGGAAGTCAGCGATACGAATGCTGCGGTTATGGTTGAAGTGAAGTTTGACAAGTTCGATTTCGGACCAAAATTCGATAAGGCGGTATTCGAGACGGAAGCGAATATGAAGGCTGAGCCTTCCAGCCAAACTACCGAAGAGCCGACGATGACCACTCCGGAGCAAAATGTTGATGATTCGGCGTCAGGAAATGCAGCAGCGCCTGATAAAAATGCGGATCAGAGCGGAAATAATCCGGATCAGAGCGGAAATAATCCGGATGATGGCAGCGCCGTGGACGGCGATGATCAAATGAATGATAGCGGCAATGCAGCCGAGGATGAAGGCGGCGACGCAGCAACCGGCGCAAAAACAGAAGAGAGTGCTGATTTTACCGCGATGAAGCCTTCTTACACGCCAGAAGGCGTATCGGAGCCGGAATTAGTCGACATCGTGTTTGGCGGCAACCCTGGTTTGATGCTTCGCTACACGGGTGATTATAGCTATACTCTTATTCAAACCGAGCCCAAAGATCAAGCGGCATCGTTAGTGCCAGGGATGATGGTGGATTTAGGCTTCACGATGGGGCAGCTTAGCGGCGATGAGCCACAGACGCTTACCTGGACGTACGAAGGGCATCAATTCCGTCTTACAAGCGCAAATCTTCCTGAAACCGAAATGATTAAGGTTGCGCAGTCGGTACAGGGTGAAATCGGGAAATAAAGCTGGTAAACAGCCGAATTTCCAAGACGTACTAGCCATTTCCGGAGTTCGTTTCATTGACAGTCTCAGCAGCAACGTTTAACATTATTTCTATTGATGTTTGCTGCTCGGACTGTTGTGGCTGCCAAATGAGGAGAAGGTGAACGGCTTGGATTCGTTTTATCGCCCGACGAGGGTTGAATTATCATTAGATGCATTACGACATAATTTACAGGCTTTTCGCAATGCTATACCACAGGGCTGCCGGCTTATGGCTTCGGTCAAGGCGAATGCTTACGGGCATGGCGCTGTAGAGGTAGCACGTGAAGCAGAGCGCTTTGGCGTTGATTATTTAGGAGTCGCTTTTCTAGATGAAGCATTGCAATTGCGGAAGGCAGGCATTCAAACCCCGATTCTCGTGCTTGGTTTCGTGGCTGCGGATGCCTTGTCTGTCGCAAGAGAACACAATATTACGATAAGTCTGTTTCGGGATGACATTATAGAGGCTGCAGCTCAGCTGCCCGCTGACGTTAGCGGACGCAAGCTTAAGGTACACATCAAGATCGATTCCGGCATGGGAAGGCTTGGCGTGATCGGGAAGGACGCGGCGGTTTCCTTTATCGAGAAGGCTTTGCAAATACCTCAGCTTGAAGTTGAAGGCATGTTTACGCATTACGCCCGCGCAGACGAGGCTGACAAAAACTATACGATGCTGCAATACGACAGATTTCGTGAGGTTGCCGAGTATGTCGAACAGAAAGGCTTGCCTATCCCGATTATTCATGCAGCTAACAGCGCTGCAGGCATTGATACACCGCACTTTGCGGGAGGCATGCTGCGTCTGGGAATCAGTATGTACGGTTTATTTCCGTCTGAGGAAGTCAATCAGCAGCGCATCGAGCTGGAGCCTGTTATGACGCTCAAAACAGAAGTCGTTATGGTCAAAACAGCGCCTGCGGGCTGGGGAATCAGCTACGGCACGCGTTATGTGACCAAGGGTGAAGAACGTATCGGAACATTGCCGATCGGATATGCTGACGGCTTTAGCCGCATGCTAACAGGTAAAGCCCACGGGCTTGTGCGCGGCGTGAAGGTACCGGTTAGAGGTACGATTTGCATGGATCAATGCATGATTGCGCTTGATCCTGCTGTTTCTGATACAGCTTCATTACCCGTTGAGCCGGGGGAAGAGGTCGTGCTTATCGGGCGTCAGGGCAATGCTGTTATTACGGTGGAAGAAGTGGCTCAGCAGCTTGGCACGTTAAACTATGAAGTAATCTGTATGCTTGCTGCTCGTGTACCTCGCATTTACGTAAGCGGTGGCCGAATTATTGCAATCAATAACCCCTTAGCTTAGACATAATTCGATTTGGTAATTTTTTCATCTTGCATTTTTTTGTAAATGAAGAGGATTTTCGCCAAATATCTCGAATGTAGTAAGGCAGATCATCTATAAGGGTTATACATGAAAACATACAGCATATTTGATATACGGCTAACATAGATATGTTTAAGTATAGCATCGGCAATATATTGTCATAATGTGTATTAAGGTTTTGGAAAAGTTTTGGGGGTGCGAGTTCGGTGGCCAATGTACAAAATACCAAAAGAATCATGATTAGCCTGCCAGATCATTTGCTGGAAGAGGTTGACGGGATTGTTGCCAAGGAAAACTCCAACCGCAGCGAGTTTATTCGGCAAGCCATGAAGCTTTACTTGGTGGAGCGCAAAAAACGTCAAATTCGAGAATCCATGCAGCGCGGGTATATGGAAATGGCGAAAATAAACCTGAACATGGCCTCGGAAGCTTTTCAAGCGGAGGAAGAAGCAGATCATACGTTAGGCCGTCTCGTTAGCGGGGTGTAGAGGTTGATTGTAAAACGCGGAGATGTGTTTTTTGCGGATTTATCGCCAGTCGTCGGATCGGAGCAGGGCGGTGTTCGCCCCGTGCTGGTCATTCAGAATGATATCGGTAATCGTTTTAGCCCTACAGTCATTGTGGCTGCGATCACAGCTCAAATTCAGAAGGCGAAGCTGCCTACTCATGTTGAGATGGATGCTGCCGCACATGGCTTTGACCGCGATTCAGTCGTACTTCTTGAGCAAATCCGAACGATTGACAAGCAAAGACTAACCGATAAGATTACGCATTTAGATGACGAAACGATGCGTAAGGTTGACGATGCCTTGTTGATTAGCGTTGGGTTAATTGATTTTTGATGACGATGAGGGCTATTTAGCATCTAAAAGGGGTATCCTCTTCCTTTTGCTGAATGGCTTTTTTTGTTGGCTTTAACCGGATTTTGATGCAATTAGGAAAAAAATGCTAGACAAATGAAAATCCAATTGCTATTATGAACTCAATTACTTGTTGCAAACCTATATATGAGCTCTATTATGCGAAGAACGCACGCAGTACGCCTTAGATGGCTGCTGGTGCGTTCTTTTTTTATGCTTAGAGAGGAGTGTGGAAATGAAGAGGAGACGGAATGCCATTATTAGCTTAACGGCTGCAGTGCTGTCGGCAAGCATGGTTTACGGCATGTATGAGCTGCAGCGAATTCAAATTGAACGGGATGAGACGGTAGCCGTACTCGTTCCAAAGCGTTTTATCGGAGCGGGCGAGCGGCTGAAGGAAAGTGATCTGGAGTATAAAAGGGTTCCGCAGGCTGCTTATATTTCCGACATGGTAATCAAGCTGGAGCATGCTGCAGGGAAGGAAACGATGATACCTCTAGGCAAAGGGGAACCGCTCTTGATTTGGAAGGTCGACAATTATTATTTGCAGCCCAGACGATCCGAATCGACGTTTCAAATTCCGAAGGAGTATATCCGCTCGATTTCAAACGGAATTAGAGCGGGCGACAAGGTGCTGCTTTATGCGTCGGGGGAGGATTCTCCCTCTAAGCGTCTCTATCCGGAAGCGGTCACGGTGGCTTCGGTGAAGACGTCGGGCAACGTAGAGATCGATAATATCGAGAATCCCAATTTATTTTCGCTGGCAGAGGGAAACAAGGAGCAAATGTATGCTTCAAGGCGGGAAGCAAACGGGATGATTGATTACTTAAATTTAAATTTAACGGAGGAGCAGTGGCTTTACCTGGACAGCTTGTGCAAGAGCGGTGCCTTGAAGCTTGTCGTAGCATACAGTCCTGAGTCGCTTGATTTGCTTGCCCGCAAGGAGGGTGATGGGCCGTGAACGCAGCCATAGCGCCTCTAGCCGTTTTTATTGGCACTACGCCTAATATCGGAACGACGACAGCGGCGTTTGCAGCAGCTTACCGGATGGCAGAAGCAAGCGGCAAGCCGATCGGATATTTATGCCTCAATCTCAAGAGTGCGAAGATCCATCGCTACATAGGAGTTGACGAGCCGCTCGTTACGCTGGATAAACTTCGTCCGGAGCTGCGCTCGTGCACATTGACGCCGGAGAAGCTGCGCAGAGCTGCCTACCCGGTTCCAAGCCTGCCTAATTTGCAGGTGCTCTTCGGAAATCGAATGAGGGATCAAGCCGAGTATTTCACGCCAGAAGAAGCGCAGCATTTGCTTGCGGTCGCAGAGCAGGCCTTCTCGTTTGTAGTCACGGATGTGGGCGCTTATTGGGATAATGCAGCTACAATCTGCTCGGTCCGAAGAGCCGGCTCGCGAATTCTTGTTACTACGCCTGCTTTGTCGCATTTTCAAGAGGACGGCAGGCGCTGGATTGGACAAGTATCTCCTTTATTCGGGGTTGCTCCCGGGCAATACGATTCGCTCATAATCAACGGTCCATGGAGAAATGGAGGTTATCAGATGAAGCATATTTGCAAAGAGCTGGGCACATCGCCGCTTGGCCGGCTTCAATTAAGCGAGCCGGTCTTTAGCCAATTGGATAGTGGAACGTACGCGGAATGGCTGAAAGCCGATACGGAGGGGAGACAAAAGATGCGAGGGCCTGCTAAAGCGTTGATGCAGCGGCATGGCATTCGCAGTATGGCGACATCGGTATCGGTTCAACCCTGGTATCGGAAGCTGCTCGCACACCGCAATGGTACAAGCTCGTGACGGCGCAGCAAAATCGGTTTTCGCCATCGGAGTTCGCAGCACAGATGCAATCGGAGAGGGAGCGTCGCGAGGATGCGGCAGCGGTCCCTTACCTGATTGCTGACGCGCAGGAACAATTCGCCAAGCTCGCCGATGAGATCAGAACCTATTTAAGCGCTCCGCATGGGCTAGGCGAGGAAGAGCGCAGGCAATATAGCGAGACGTTGAATCGCGCTGTGCTCGGCTACTCACAGGAGCGCGAGCAGGTTCTGGCGGTTATCACAGACCGGTTGATCAGGCTGCGCATCCATGAAGCGGCAAATGTACAGCATCCGTACCAAACTTTAGCAGAAGCGTTGTTCGCAGAGGTGATCGGATTGAGCGTCCTTGAATTGGTGCTCGCCGATAAGGAAGGACTGGAGGAAATACAGGTTGTCGGTGAAAGAATTTTCATCGTGAAGCATGGCGTAACGGCTCCTTCACCCTATCGTTTTGACAGCATTCGGGAGGTGGAGCGAATCCAGCAAAATTTAGTCCTCTACAATAATGACCGCATTAATCCGCGTAAGCGGTGGGCTGAGGTGATGCTGCGCGACGGCTCGCGGGTGACGATGACCGGCTTTGGCTTCACGGCAAGCCCAACCTTGACGATCCGTTTCTACACCGTCCGCAGCTTTAGCTTGGGGACATTGTCCAGTCCGGCGTACAGAACGATGAATGGGCGGATACAGCGCTTGCTCAGAGCAATACTAGCCGCAAGATTCAATCTTGTTATCATTGGACCGACCAACTCGGGCAAAACAAATCTGATGAAGGCGTTGATCGCTGAGCTTCCGGACGTGGAGCGGATTATTACGATCGAGGGGCGATTCGAGATGATGCTCGGGCGTGATCTTCCAAGCAAAAATGTCGTGGAGTATATGACGGATGAAGAGGATACCTATCACCGCTCGGATCAGGCTTTCAAGCTCGCGCTCAGGCAATCGCCGCAGCGTATCATTCACGCCGAAATTCGCGATTTGGACGCGAACATTTACGTTCGTGCCTGCACGCGCGGCCATTCCGGGAGTATGACGACAGTGCATGCCAATAAGCTCGAGGATGTGCCGGAGGCCATAACCGACATGTGCATGCTTGATGGCAGGGGCATGAACGCGGAACGTCTGGCAAAGCGTATCACGCAATATGTAACGGAAATCGGCATTGAAATGAGCTATTTGAACGGACGCCGGGTCATAAGCCGCATAGGCGAGCTGTGCTGGGAGGATGGGCAAGCCAATGTGAGAGATTGGGTGAGGTTCGACGAGGCGCAGAATGATTGGCTGTATCCATCGCCTCCATCAGTAAGCGCAGCTGCTCGACTCGCTGCTGGAGGAGATAACGATGAGTAAGCTTTCGACAGCGGCAGCTGCATGCTTATTGTTTTGTTTATTTTTTCTCGCCTTGTATAACCTGCTTCTGTACTGGTCGAAGGAGCATCAGCTGAGAAGCAAGCTGGCGTACCGAGCGGGCAGAGGTTGGCGCAGGTGGCTGTCCGGACGCTTTAAGCGTTATGAATGGCTTCGCCTCCATTTGTCAGAATTATTGGAGACGCTCGGGCTGAAGATAACGCCGGCCGCATTCGCTTGTCTATCCGGCTTGCTGCTGCTGGCAGGGGTCGCATCGGGCGGCATATTTTTTCAAACCGCGAAAGGAATTTTATTGTTCGGCGGCTTGCTGGGCTCGTTGCCCTATACGTCGTTAAGGGCCATGCTTGTGCACCGGCGCATGCAGACGCAAATGGATTTTTTGCCTGCGGTGGAGCTTTTTTATCAATGCTACCTCGTTACGGGGGAGCGTCAGGTAAGAATTGCGCTGCAGCGTACGGTGGAGGAGCGGAGACTGCTCGGGCCGATGCAATCGGTATTTGAGCAGCTTTACCGCAATCTGTCGGTACGAGGCGATGACGAGGCGAGCCTAAGACTGCTTGCCGCATCGCTTGGTCATTTGTGGGCGGATTATTTCGTGAACATTTTGCGGGTGGCGCTTGTGGAGGGAGTGCCCATATCGGACAGCTTAAAGGAGCTTCTGACCGATATGCGCAAGGCGAGGCGCGCGAACGAGCAGGAAAGAAATCGGCTGCTGGAAATTCGCGTAGCCAATTTCTCGCCGATATTGTTTCTCGCTTTATTTATCGGAATCAACCTTCGGTACAACAAGGATAACTCCTATTTTTATTATGTCGTCGATCCGCAGGGCCGGGATATGCTGCTAAATGCGATGATGCTCATCTTCGCTTCGTTTCTGATGGGCTTATGGCTCTCGCGCAAAAAAATTTGAAAGGAGAACGCGATGCTTGAATGGACAGAACATGCGATAAGGCTAGTCGTCCTAATAGGTCAGTATATATTTGGAGCAGCGGCGATTTATGCCATACTCCAGCTTTGGCCGGCGCGTGCAGCCCGGTGGAAGCATCTGGCCGCCGTACTAAGCTGGCGGACGAAACAAGCGCCGGATGGCTGGCTGCGGCTGTTCCGTATTTCAAGGCAGCATCCTTCCTTCATGGAGCGGGAGCTGCTGCTCGCAGGCTGCGGAGTAACGGTGGACGCCGCATGGTATGTATTCGCAAGAAGGCTTATGCTGCTCGCAGTTAGCGGATTGATTATGATTGCAGCTGCTTGGCATGAGCGAATAAATTCGTTTGTCCCAACCTCGTATGCAGGTCCCGGCTTGCTGCTGATTATGCTGTTCCTGTATGTCGACTTAGTGTGGCTGCGTTCCATTCGCAAGATGCGTGCGCTTCAAATGACCAAAGAAATATTTGCCGTCAGCAAGCAGCTGCTTTACTTATCGGATTCCTCGCTGCATATCCATGCGAAGCTGCTGCGGTGCATCCCTTTTACGAGATCGATGCGACAGGACTTAGAGCAGCTTCTGGCCGAATGGTACCATGATGCGGGGGCAGCGCTGCAGCGGTTCAAGCAAAGGATTGGAACGGATGAGGGCCTCAGCTTTGTAGAGACGCTTGATGCGCTCCGCCTGCATGAGAGTCCGCAATATTATGAGCTGCTGCGCGTACGCATTGCGGATTATAAGGAGAAGATCGAGCTGGCCAAAGAAAGCCGTAAGGAATCGACCTCTTACTTTTTGTTTGTTATTGCGGGCATTCCGATTTTATACACCTTCCAGGTGTTTATTTATCCCTGGGTGAGGGAGGGGCAGAAGCTGTTTCAGTCTCTTAGCTGAATTTTTGAGTCGATTGTGAAAGGAGGTGATAGCATGCGCAACATTTTGATGACAGTCATGCTGCTCGTTGTCGTAATCGTCCTGTTCAACACGATCATCGCGAAGGACACGACAGGAACAAGAAGCCAAATCGAATCGCAAGGAACGTCGGCAAACACGCGTATCAGCCAACTGCTACCTTAAGCTCAGCATCCCTATGTATTTGCGAATGAGCGGAGGTGTCCATTTATGCGTGGTATTCTTGTATCCATGCTGCTGCTCGTTACTGTGATTATTCTCTATCAAGCCGTAGCGGAAGGCGATGGAGGAATGAAGCGGCAGCTTGATGGAGCGGGCGGTTCGGTTAGCAGACACATTAGGGGAATGAGCCCATGAAGCAAATTTTAATATTCGTTTTGTTTGCCGCGCTATTGTGCTGGCTAATGTTCTCCCCCATTTATAAGCATGTTCTTATCGTTAGGCAAGCCGTTCTGCAGCAGGAGGTCGATTATTTGCTGGAAGTAGGGGCTAGCGGCAGCTACGGCTACATCAGCGGGGAGATGCAGGAGCAGTCCAGACAGCGTTTGGCCCGGTTCGGCATGCGCCCTGACGAAATCGAATTTGAGCTTGCTGCTGCGAACGGTCTTGCCGCATCGGACCCGAGCGCTCCTATTTTACTGGGAACCGGCATTTCGTTAACGATGAGTTATCCGTATGAGAACTTATTTGAAATTGACCGGTTAATCGGCTTGACGCCGCCATTGCCAAATGAGCGGATGCGGGCGTTTGGAATGAAAATGAGTGAATATGTGCCGTAAGCGAAGGAGGCGGATGAGCCGGTGTACAAGCTGCTGCTAATCGTAGTGATGATGACGGTATGGGTTTCGATTCATCTGCTGCAGGTGGAGGAGGAGCTCGCCATGCAAACCTTATTCCAAGGCAAGCACGCAGTCAACCGGGCTGCGCATGCGGCGGCTCAGCAGCTTGATCAAGCGGCGCTTGGAGAAGGCTTGCTCCGTATAGCGCCTGATGAGGCGGCAGCTACGGCCGCATTATATTTACAGGAAAATTTAAAGCTGGATACGAATGGCGCGCCGCTGCCGGAATCATTTTTGAAGCAGCCGGTAGAGCTAGCCGTATTCGAAATCGTGAATGCGGATCAAGCCTTCCCATATACTTACCGAAACGATGTCTACGATTATGAGGTTACGCTGCAGCAGCCGGGTGTGGTGATGATCGTCCATATTGCTTATCCGCGCGCCTTTCAAATATTGGAGCCGATAGAATGGGAAATAAAGGGGGCGGCAGAGCTCGTCGCAGGTTGACGGAAATTTGGAAAATTGGTGTAATAAGGGGAGGGAAATAGTATAGGAGTTGATTATTGAAATGACGGACATTGCGCCTGATATTCCTGCTGAGCTTGTAAATCAGCGAATTGGACGTTTGCAGGAAGTGATGCAAGCGGAACAGATTGACGCTTTTCTAATTACTCAAAATGTAGATCTTTATTATTTCAGCGGGTCGATGCAAAATGGTTATTTGTTTGTTCCAAGCACTGGCAAGGCTACCTTTTACGTTCGGCGCAGCGTTTCGCGCGCCAGGCTGGAGACAGCGGTTCAGGTAGCTGAGCTCGGTGCTTTTCGTCAATTTGGAGAGACGCTTACTCAGCAATACGCGTATTTGTTTGTTAAAGGAACGGAACTGCGGATCGCAGCCGATCTGGATGTGCTTCCGGCCCAGCTTTACTTAAAGCTGTCGGAGCTGCTTGGCACGTCGGGCCGCTGCGAGCTTATTGACGGTTCAGCCCATATTCGTAAAATACGAATGATAAAAGCGCCATGGGAGGTTAGCCGAATTGAAGCCGCTGCCGAGGTCGTGGCTGAGGCGTTAAGCGAGGCTTTGAACGTGTTGAGGGAAGGGATCAGCGAGCTTGAGTGGATGGCGCGCGTTGAATACGAGCTTCGCATCCGCGGGCATATCGGCTTGATGCGCATGCGCGGCTTCAATCAAGAGATTACGACCGGCATGGTTATTTCGGGGGCAGCGGCAGCCATTCCGACTTATTTTGACGGGCCTGCCGGCGGTCTTGGACTGGGCGCGTCATCACCGCAAAGCGTCAGCAGGTCGGTCATCAAGCGAAATGAACCCATATTGATCGATATCGGCTGCTGCGTGGACGGCTATGTCATTGATCAGACCCGCACCGCCGTTATCGGCGGGCTTTCCGAAACGCTGCAGCATGCGTATGATGTGTCCGAGTCGGTCATTGCGTCGGCAGAGAAGTTAATGGTTCCCGGCACGCTTTGCTCGAAGCTGTACGAGGATGCCCTTGAGATATGCTCAGCGGCAAAGCTATCGGAGCATTTTATGGGGTTTGGCGCGGATCAGGCCAAGTTTCTGGGGCATGGCATCGGATTGGAAATCGATGAGTGGCCCGTGCTTGCGAAAGGCTTTCAAATGCCGCTGGAGCCTGGGATGGTTATTGCAGTAGAACCAAAATTCACATTTCCGGGGCAGGGCGTGGTAGGCATCGAGAACAGCTATTTGATTACGGAGCAAGGCGCTAGAGCGCTGACTCGTTCGAAGGCCGGGCTTATTGTGCTGCCTTAAACAATGGGGGGAGATTCATAAATGAATCGGGAGTTAACAAGGCGGCTGCACCGTGATTACATGACGGTTTACCGCATCAGCGGGCTTATTGCGCATGGGATCCTTCTAGCTATAATTATCACATATTTTTCGTTTGCGTTATTTTGGGATTGGACGTTAATACCCGGCTGGACCGCACTCGCGATCGCTGCTGCCACGTTTGTATTGTTTACATGGATCATCCCGCAGATGAAATATGCAAGATTTCAATATGAGTTGTTTGACGATGAGCTGGAAATTCAATCGGGACTTATCTTTTTGAGCAATGTGCTTGTACCGATGGTCCGTGTGCAGCATGTTGAGCTGGAAAGCGGACCGCTGATGCGCAAGTACGATCTGGCCAGCGTATCGATCGTTACCGCTGCGACAACACATCGGATTAGCGGCTTAAAGCAGCTGGAAGCGCAGCAGCTGAAGCGGCGGATAGGTATATTGGCTAAGGTGGATGATCAGGATGAATGAGCGCCGTACGCTGCATCCGATCTATATTTTGTTCGGGCTGCTGAATACGATCCGAGGCTTTCTTCCTTTAATATTAATCGGATTGCTTAAAGGAACGGATTGGTTAGGGCTGGAGTGGTATTGGTATGCAGGTGCTGCGTTACTTGCGACCGCTATATTAGCGTTCAGCTTCCTTGAATGGAGACGCTTCGGCTTTTGGCTGGAGGAGGATCGGATCATCATTCGTAAAGGCTGGCTGCGCCGGGACGAGAAGACGATTTACTATGGACGCATCCATTCCGTAAACGTGGAGCAGCCGCTTATACAGCGGTTGCTCCGAGTAGCGCAGGTCAAGATCGAGACTCCAGGCGGCAACAACAAGGCGGACGGTATTTTGCCTGCGCTCTCGATTAAGGAAGCAAACGATATTCAGCATATGCTTAGAAGGCAAGCGAAATCGAAAAGCGAGCCTCTTCATGCAGCAGCGTCTGACGCCGCTGAACGGGACGATAAGACGGCGAACCAGCCGTTGATTGTAAAGATGAATGACAAGCCGCTCACGGCAGAGGCTCCGGCTGAACAGGGCAGAAGCGCGCCGGCCTTCTCGCTGCATCCGGTACAGCTGCTTCAAGCGGCTGCGACTTCGATGAATTTCGGTCTCGTAGCGGCTTTTACCGCAGGCTTGTACTCCTTTGCGGATGATTTTATTGATCTGCTGCTTCCGGATCATTTTTTCGAGAATGTTATGGAAGATTCGGCGAGCTTGATGCCAAGCTATATATTTATCTTCTTTATTATCGTCATTGGGCTCGGACTTGCCTGGCTGCTTTCCATTATATTGTACGTCTTGAAGTACAGCGGCTTCTCGGTAAAAAGGGACGGCAGGCAAATATCAGTTTCCTACGGGCTGCTGGAGAAGAAAAATTTCGTCTTTGATTCGAAGAAGGTGCAGGCTGTCATCGTTAAGGAAGGACTGCTGCGTCAAGCGTTCGGTTACGCGGAAATTCAGCTCCAGGTCGTGTCATCGGATAAGAAGGAGCAGCTTATGCTGCATCCTTTTCTAAAGCGCACAGGCGTTCAGCGGGTACTGAAAGATTTTGTGCCGCAGGTAAAGCTTCCTGCTAATGCTGATTTGACGGAAGCGCCGAAGCGGGCGCTGCTTTATTACGTTAGAATCGAGCTGCTGCTTACAATGCTGACATGTACCGCTCTAATCATGTTTTTTCATACGGAAGGCTTATGGTCGCTGCTGCTTCTGCCTCTCGTCCTATGGTGGAGAAGCAGCTGTCATAGCGCGGCAGGCGTTAGGCTGAATGAAGGCCAGCTTACGCTTCGCAATCGATTTTTATCCAGGTCAACCTATCTGATTCGGAGGCCTCAAATCGTTACGATGCGGGTGAGCCGATCGGTCGGGCAGCAGCGTAAGAAGCTGCTCACGTTGTCTGTGCGTGCGCTCGGCAGCCCGCTCGAATACCGCGTGAAATGCCTCGATCGCAAGGACGTCGAGCCTGTGTGGCAGTGGTACAGCCGCAGTCAAAGTAAACAATAGAATAGGCATTTCATCTCAACAGCTGCAGAAGAGCTTAACGCTTCCGCAGTTGTTTTTTTGTAAAAACTTTTTAATCCCAGTGAACGAAATAAGAGGGTTAACCGTCTTAGTTACATACAGACGAAATAAAGGAGGTTACGCGCTCGTGCTTGACGAGACGAAGCTGATTAAGCAAGCGGTTCGCGGCGATTCGCGGGCGCTCTCTGAGCTGCTGCGGCACAACTATACTTTTCTTTATCAATATGTGCTGAAGGTGACGCTTAACAAATCCCGTGCGGAGGATATAACGCAGGAGACGATGCTGAAGGCGATTGAGAAAATCGCGACGTTCAAGATCAAAGCTAAATTTTCGACGTGGCTCATTACGATTGCTTCAAGGCTTGTCGTGGACCGCGTTCGCCGGAATGAGCTTGAAAAGCATTGGCTGCAGGAGGAGCAGTCGCTGCACTCTATTCGCTACGATACGTTGCAGCGGGGAGATGAATGGCCGGAGGCGCTGCAAGCGTTAGGTCAGCTGAGCAGCGATATTCGAATCCCGGTACTGCTTAAGTATTATTACGGCTATGCGCAGGAGGAGATCTCCTCGATGCTGGACATACCGGTAGGTACAGTAAAATCAAGGCTGCATAACGGCTTGAAGCAGCTGCGGAAGGAGCTAACGGAACATGAAGAAGCCTAAAGAGGATCATAACGATCAGCAATGGTTCGATGAGCAGTTAGGAGAAGCAGTAACCCGTTTTGGCGTCACTCATGCGCCGCCTGTTCCGGAACTTCAGCGGTTCGAAGACTTCGTGCAGGCGCATAAGCGGGAAACGAAGAAAAAGCTTTGGAAGGAGCTCATGCTGTTTTGGTTAACGGCATGCTTCATTTTCGGCTCGATGCTGTGGATTATAGATCGTAATTGGATATGGTTTGCTATCCTTCAAGCCGTTATTACAGCGGGCGGAATTGGATTCGTCAGTATGACGTTTGGCCGAAGGAGGGTGCGCACATGGAGGAGCTAAAGGTTTTACCCGTCTGGTTTTGGTTGCTGCTCATCGCTGTGCTGGTTACGCAGTCGACTTGGCTGTTTATTGACGCCCGTAAAAGGGACAGCATGCCTTGGGTTTGGGGCCTATGGGGATTGATTCAATTTCCGATGCCGCTTCTCTTTTATTTCATATTCGTGCGAAGCGGCTGGTTCCGGCGGGGTGGCGGCAAGAACAAGGAGTAAACCGTGTACACTGCGTTCAAAAAAGGGGGGTCTTTAGGATGAACGAGCAAATCGAGCTGTCGCAAATCTTGCCTATCGTTGCGCCCGTACTCGTTATTCAGCTGATTTTAATGGTGATCGCTTTGGTGCTTTGTGCGAAGGCAGAGAACACACGCGGGCCAAAGTGGATGTGGGTGCTCATTATTTTATTTGCGAATATTGTTGGGCCTATTGCCTTCTTTATTGCCGGAAGGAGGAGCGAGTGATGGCGGCGCTAGTTCAGGTGAGGGGCTTAACGAAAACATTCGGCGCGGTTCAGGCGGTAGCGGGCATCGACTTTTCGATAACCGAAGGACACTGCGTTGCGCTGCTGGGTCCTAACGGAGCTGGGAAAACGACGACGATCCGGATGATTACGGGACTGTTGAAGCAGACTGCGGGACATATGGATTTTCCGGGCTCTGTCCAAGCAGGCCAGCATCGAGCATTAATCGGCTACTTGCCCCAATCACCTTCGTTCTATTCTTGGATGACAGGTTACGAATATGTTGTTTATGCGGCAAGATTATGCGGTCTAAGCGCCGAAGCTGCCAAAAAACGCGCAAAGGAGCTGTTGGAGCGGGTCGGTATTTCCAGCGCCGCCAAGAGACGAATAAGCTCCTATTCAGGCGGGATGAAGCAGCGGCTTGGCCTGGCTCAAGCGCTCGTGCATCACCCAAGGCTGCTTGTCATGGATGAACCGGTATCCGCGCTTGATCCGCTTGGACGCAGAGAGGTGCTTGAGCTGCTGCGCGGGCTGAAGCGTGAAACGACGGTTCTGTTCTCGACTCATGTTCTGCATGATGCGGAAGAGCTGTGCGATGACGTTATTATTATTCAAAATGGGAAAATCGCGCTGCAAGGGGCGATTGAGGTCATCCGCAGCGAGCACCGCAAGCCGGTCATCGAGCTTCAGCTTGAAAGGGACGATCATTCCGAACGCTGGCTATCCGCTTATATGGAGCGAATCCTTTCATCCATGGATGCTGGAAAGAGCGCTGGCTTATTTCATGATGTCCAGCTGCAGAATGGGGTTGCCCGGTTTACGGTAAACGAATTGGAAGCAGCAAGAAGGAAGCTTCTGGAAGAGCTGACGAGCTCGCAAGTAAAAGTGAGCAGACTGGAAATCGGCCATACGTCATTAGAAGATTTATTTATGAAGGTGGTGACAGCATGAGCATCAAAGCTTTGGGACGATCACATCTCATAGAAGATAAACGGACTGCTTCATCAAGCTTTACCCGGTTCATCGTTATGGTTCAAAAGGAGCTTCTCGAGCTTGTTCGCAGCTTTAAGCTGCTTTGGGTACC
The DNA here is from genome assembly GCA_035491515.1 of Candidatus Udaeobacter sp. Taxonomy (GTDB): domain Bacteria; phylum Bacillota; class Bacilli; order Paenibacillales; family Paenibacillaceae; genus Pristimantibacillus. Next base: position 30,526 of record DATJKM010000234.1, read on the forward strand.
GCTTGTCTACTTATTGCTGGGTATTATGCAGCCGGTATCCGCTTATTTCATGCCGGTTATCCTTGAGCAGGCAGGCAGCTTACCGGAAGGAACGGTTATTGAAATACCGAAGCCGCCGGGCTCCGAGGTGCTTGCGCAAACGCTGCAGCAATTCGGCACGCTTGGCGTTCTTGTTCTTGTGCTCGTCTGTATGGGTACGGTATCGGGTGAGCGCAACAACGGTACGGCATCGCTCATCCTCGTGAAGCCGATTTCAGTGCTATCCTTTATCGGTTCCAAGTGGACCGCTATGCTGCTGCTTACTTGGGGCTCGCTCACCGCCGGCTATTTCGCTTCTTGGTATTACACGGGTCTGCTATTCGGAGAAGTACCGCTTGCGAAGGTAATTAGCAGCCTTCTCGTTTATGGCTTATGGCTGTCCTTTGTGGTAACGATAACGGTACTTTTCAGCGCGCTGCTCCGGAGCCCTGCCGCGGCTGCCTTTTCGACGCTTGGCGGCGCCGTCGCGCTGTCCTTGCTGGCGGGCCTTTTCCCTAAGCTTCTTGGGTGGAGCCCGGGTGCGTTAAGCGGCTTTGCATATCAATCTGTTACTATGGGGATCGTTAATGCCAGCCGATTCGGATGGTCGGTAACTTCGGCAGTTGTATGCATTGCAGCGGCTTTAACGATATCCGCAGGGATGCTTCGCAGAAGTTCGGCTGTCGAATAAAAAAATGTATTCTATTAACTCTCTCTTCGATTGGACACCGCTATTATTTTTTAGTAGGATAGAAGTGAAAGAATCAGCGGCGAAGAAACAGGAGTTGAGGACGATGCTACAACTAGGCACAAAGGTCGTCATTGTGGCTGACCAATATGAACAAAACCTTCCCATCGGGGATTATGGTTATATAATAGCGTACGACCGTAATGCGGATAATGTATTTGATTATGTGCTGAGAGTCCCTTCGGCCAACCGGAACTTTCTTATTCCCGATGAAGACGTGGAGCTTGAAGAAGTGCTTATTCAAGATGAAGTTGACCGCATTGAGCGGGAAGCGCTTATCGATTTTGCGCTGGCTACGCACAACGAGGAATTGTTTAAACGCATTATGAACGGCGGGGATGAGCCCGAACCGGAGCCGGAGAATGCAGGCAAGGAACCACTCAGCCCAGCGGACTTTATTCGTCAAGTTAATTTAAAGGCTTGGATTTAATCCACAGCCGCGCATAGCGGACTGTTCTGTATGTCACCTTGCTGACTTCGGGACAGTCTTTTTTTTGCGCAAAAGGCAACTTGCCGTTTACATTGATGTTCGCCCTACAAGTGAGATATAATAGGAAGAATGATTATAGGAATAGGAAAGGAAGAATACCAGATGAGCATTACGCCCAAGGATGTAGAGCATGTCGCCAGACTGGCGCGGTTAGAGCTTTCCGATTCGGAGAAGGATCAGTTTACGGATCAGCTCAATGCTATTTTGAAATATGCGGAAAAGCTTAACGGCTTGGATACGGAAAATGTCGAGCCGACCAGCCATGTGCTGCCAATCACGAACGTCATGCGTGCGGATGAGAAACGCCAATCGCTGCCGATCGAGAAGGTGCTGCTGAACGCGCCTGATGATGAGGATGGACAATTTAAAGTACCAGCGGTGCTTGAATAATAAGAATGGGTTTTAATTGAAGGGAGGAACTACTGTTGGCACTGTTTGATTTGCGCCTGCAGGATGTACATAACAAGCTTAACAATAAGGAACTATCCGTTTCTGAGCTGGTTAGCGCATCATATGCGAGAATTGCGGAAACCGAGCCTGCTATCCAGGCTTTTATTACATTGAATGAAGAGAACGCACGCTTGCAGGCTTCCGAGCTGGACAAGCAATTGCAAGAAGGCGGCGAACGCGGTTTGCTGTTTGGACTGCCGGCGGGCATTAAGGATAACATTGTGACGGAAGGCTTGCTGACGACCTGTGCGAGCCAGTTCTTAAGCAATCATAATCCGATTTATGACGCATCCGTAGTTCGCAAGCTAAAGGCTGCTCAATCGGTAACGATAGGCAAGCTGAATATGGATGAATTTGCAATGGGCGGTTCGAATGAAAACTCGAGCTACTTCCCAACACGCAATCCATGGAATACAGAGTACGTCCCTGGCGGCTCAAGCGGCGGCTCGGCGGCGTCTGTTGCTGCTGGGCAGGTATACTTCTCGCTTGGTTCCGACACGGGCGGCTCGATACGTCAGCCCGCAGCTTATTGCGGTATCGTCGGCTTAAAGCCGACCTACGGTCTTGTTTCACGCTTTGGACTAGTTGCCTTCGCATCGTCTCTGGACCAAATAGGCCCGCTAACCAAAAATGTGGAAGATTCCGCTTATGTGCTGCAAGCCATTGCCGGCTATGATGCAAGCGACTCTACCTCCGCCAATGTTGACATTCCGGACTACACCTCCGCTTTGACGGGGGATGTTAAGGGCCTCCGCATCGGCGTGCCGAAGGAATACCTTGGCGAGGGCATCGATCCGCGTGTGAAGGAAGCGGTGCTTAAGGCTTTAGCCGTGTACGAATCGCTAGGCGCGACATGGGAAGAGGTTTCGCTTCCGCATACCGAATATGCAATCGCTACTTACTACCTGCTGGCTTCATCGGAAGCTTCTTCGAACCTGGCCCGATTTGACGGAGTACGCTATGGCGTTCGTGCGGACAATCCATCGAATCTGATCGATTTATATAAGAAGTCACGCAGCGAAGGCTTTGGTCCTGAAGTAAAACGCCGCATTATGCTCGGTACGTATGCGCTTAGCTCCGGCTATTATGATGCTTACTATTTGAAGGCGCAGAAGGTGCGCACGCTTATTAAGCAGGATTTTGACCAAGTGTTTAATGAATATGATCTTATCATCGGACCAACAGCTCCGACACCGGCTTTCCGAATCGGGGAGCAGGTTGGCGATCCGTTGACGATGTATTTAAACGATATTTGTACGATACCGGTTAGCTTGGCGGGCGTTCCTGCCATAAGCGTTCCTTGCGGTTCTGCTGATGGCTTGCCAATCGGCCTGCAAATTATCGGGAAAGCGTTCGACGAATCGACGGTGCTGCGCGCCGCTCATGCGTTCGAGCAGCACACGGAGCATCATAAACAACGTCCGCAGCTATAAGCGGATCTATATACGTTTACGAAGGGATCGATACGAATGTCTGAACCGAACAAATACGAGACGGTTGTCGGGCTGGAAGTCCATGTGGAGCTGCATACGAATAGTAAAATTTTTTGCGGCTGCTCTACGGCTTTCGGCGCGCCGCCGAACACCCATACCTGTCCAGTATGTCTTGGACATCCCGGCGTGTTGCCGGTATTGAACCGCCAAGCGGTTGAATATGCAATGAAGGCGGCAATGGCACTCAACTGTCAAATTGCCGACATCAGCAAGTTTGACCGTAAAAACTACTTTTACCCGGATTCGCCTAAGGCGTACCAAATTTCGCAATTCGATCAGCCGATCGGCGAGCACGGTTGGATCGAGATCGAGGTGAATGGTGAGACGAAGCGAATCGGCATTACTAGACTGCATCTTGAAGAGGATGCGGGCAAACTGACTCACGTTGACGGCGGATATGCATCTCTTGTCGATTTTAACCGTGTCGGTACGCCGCTTATCGAGATCGTATCCGAGCCGGATATTCGCACTCCCGAGGAAGCGAAGGCTTACTTGGAGAAGATCAAAGCGATTATGCAGTATTGCGACGTTTCTGACGTGAAGATGGAAGAAGGCAGCTTGCGCTGTGATGCGAACATCAGCTTGCGTCCTTACGGACAGAAGGAATTCGGTACGCGTGCCGAGCTCAAAAATATGAACTCCTTCCGCGGCGTTCAGCGCGGCCTTGAGTATGAGCAATTCCGCCAAGCGGAAATTCTCGACAGCGGCGGTGAAGTGATCCAAGAGACTCGTCGTTTCGACGATGCGCTTGGCAAATCCTTCTCTATGCGCGGCAAGGAAGAAGCTCATGATTACCGCTACTTCCCGGACCCGGATCTCGTTTCGCTGCATATCAGCGAAGAATGGAAGCAAAGCATCCGTGCTACGATTCCAGAATTGCCGGATGCCCGCAAAGCGAGATATACCTCTGAATACAGTCTGCCTTCTTATGATGCTGAGGTTATTACTTCATCTAAGAAGCTTGCGGACTTTTTCGAGGAAAGCCTTTCCTATACGAAGGATGCCAAAGCCGTTTCGAACTGGATCATGGGTGATCTCCTTGGCTATTTGAATGCGAACGGCCAAGAAATCTCCGATGTGAAAATAACGGGCCAAGGACTTGGCGAAATGATCGGCCTGCTTGAGAAAGGGACGATCAACGGAAAAATTGCCAAGACCGTATTCAAAGCTATGCTGGAATCAGGTAAGCTGCCGCAGCAAATCGTTGAGGAGCAGGGCCTCGTTCAAATTAGCGACGAAGGCGCAATTCAATCTATTGTAAATGAGATCATAGAAGCGAATCCGCAATCGGTCGAGGATTACAGAGCGGGCAAAGAGAAAGCGATTGGCTTCCTGGTTGGACAAATCATGAAGGCATCCAAAGGTAAAGCAAATCCCGCACTTGTAAATAAGCTGCTTGTTGAGCGGCTGAAATAAGTGCACCTGCACGTTAAGACGCGGCTCATCGCCATGATGAGCTGCGTCTTTCTTTTTGCTTATCGCTATGGACATGAGACCTGTATGCTCCATTTGCTGCATATAATTATGTTACAATAACGTGTAGAGAAAGGTCGGGATCGCGTATGGTGTTGAGTACAGTTCATAATCCTTGGTACATCAGTGAATTGCATATTTTGCTGAGGCTGCTTCTCGCCCTGCTGTTAGGCGGTCTCGTAGGTTTCGAACGCGAGCAGTCGAATCATGCGGCAGGACTGCGGACGAATATTTTGGTCTGCTTAGGCTCGTGCTTGCTTATGCTCCTCTCCATGTATGGCTTTTCTGCTTTTGTTGATGAGCCGAACGTAAGGGTCGACCCTGCGCGTCTAGCCGCGGCTGTCATTACCGGCATTGGCTTTCTTGGAGCCGGCACGATTTTATTTACCGGAAAATCGATAACTGGCTTAACGACAGCAGCTTCGCTCTGGGTAGTGTCTGCAATTGGATTAGCTGTCGGAGCGGGCTTCTATTTCGCATCGGCAACAGCGACGATTATGGTGCTGGTTACGTTATGGGCCTTCAATAAGCTGGAGAAAAGGTATATAAGCACAAAGAGAGCTCATCTGCTCAAAATAAAAGCCAATGACCTGTCTCAAGCTTTGCTTGATATAAATGGTTTACTGACGGAGCATAAAATCATCATTCGGAAAATACTACTGGAGGAGTGCGAGGGCGATGGAGAAGGCGACCAGATAATGCTGCAGGTCTATATTACGTTGCCGAAATCGGAAGCGCTGCTTATGTTGCTTGACAAAATAAAGCATTTGGAGGGTGTACGTTGGGTCAGCTCAGAATAAAACGAACCAAAAACAGGCTGCTCACCGTATTATTTGCGTTCGCTTTGCCAGGAGCAGGTCATATGTATACAGGACAGCATCCGAAGGGTTTGCTGCTAATTGCCGCCTTCCTGCTGGATTTAACGGCGATTGTTCGGCTGGCCGATTCGGATGGAGGCAGCCATTTACTGCTTATCGTTTACTTAGGTATCATGCTGCCAGTCTTTTACTTCATTAGCGTGTTTGATTCTTTGCAGAGCACGGAAGCGGTGGATCACAGCCCCGTGGCATTAAGCCGCATGCATGGTATTTTACTTTTAACGGCGGGAAGCTTTATGCTTATTTTAGTAAAGCCTCCCGAAGCGATTTTGCCCTGGATGAATGAGCTTGCGGAGCTGTGCGTGGGCCCGATTTTAATAATTGCTTCAATTACGTTGCTGTTACGTTCACGGAAAGGGTCGGTATCTATGTTTAAGCTAGGACGTTTTACGGCAGCTGCGCTTGTCCTAACCGTGGGGGCGTTGCTTCTGTGGGACCAAATTCAAGGACGGAATGATATTTCGCTACTTGGACAATGGTGGCCGGTCATATTTATATTATTAGGCCTTGAAGTCATATTGTTTAGCGTAAAGTTTAAGGGAATGGAAAAGAAGCTCAGGCTTGACGTCGCAGGCGGAATGGTTGCGTTAGCGATTACACTGACTGCATACGTCGTAACGCAATACGCGGATATTCCTTTTCGCTGGTTGGATCAATTTAACGTTGATCTGAACGGGTCTGCGGAATATGGCGAAGAGAAGGGTTTCCGCTACGACAAGGCAATCATTAAAGTTCCGCTGGATGAAGAGGCATCGTTAATACGTATCGTAAATCCGAATGGACAAGTAACCGTTCGTTCGGGCGACGTGCAGGAGATCGAGCTTCTGACAGCGGTGTGGGTTGATTTAACCGACAAAGCGGAAGCTGATGCCGTAGCAGAACAATCCACGGTGAAAATTAATCCAGGGGCAGAGATGACGCTTGAGGCTAAGGGCCAATCATTCGGAGCTAACGGAAGCAGGAAGCCGAGAATGAATATGATCGTCACGGTGCCAATGTCCCTGTCTGATCGGCTGGAAGTGGAAGAGGCGCCTGCATCATCGCCTTTGACCTTGGAAAGCGCTGCCGGGTTGGAAAAACCAAACACAACTGGAAGCCCGATCGATTCTAGCGTGCAGATGGCGACGGACGCTCTTGAAGTACCGGATACAAGTCTAGACGATATGTCCGAGCAAACACCAGAAACCGAGGAAGAACCGAAGTCGGCGTTGAAGCTGAAGGTGGAATCAGGAAACGGTTCTGTTGATATCAAGTCCCTAACGCTGCCGGGGGGACTCGACATTCGAAGCAATAGCGGATTAATTGCCGTTAGCAACATTAATGGCTCGGTTTCCGTCAAAGGTAACAATGGCGGTATAAATGTGACTGGCATAACTGGGGACAGCAGTCTTGAAACGAAGAACGGTACGATTACGGCTGCGTCGATTCAAGGCAAGCTTTTTGCTAATACGCTCAATGGAAGCTTGGAAATCAAGGAGATTGAGGGTGACATTGAAGCCGAAACGAAAAACGGTAAAATCAAAATGGACGGTGCAGGTGCTTCTGTAAAAGCGGATACCCTTAATGGCAGCATTGAGTTAAGCAGCGCCAAAGTAGGCGGTGATTGGGATTTGGACAGCTCCGTCGGCGAGATTAAGCTTGCCATGCCAATGGATGGCCATTTCACGGTCAACGGATCGGTAACTTTCGGTAATATTACAACCGAGCTGCCGCTTGAGGTGAGTAAAAAAACGATAAGAGGCACAATGGGCAAGGGCACTTACCGGATCCAAATTAACGCCACCAACAGCATTGCGATCAGACAATTTGGGCTATCCTAAAAAGGCGCTTTCATTGACAAACGCGCAAATGAGAACGTACAATAGTCGTAACTACTTAGGAAGGGCGTGAGGGGAATGGGAGCCAGCGTTAACTTAGCACTGGAGCAACTGAAG
>DATJKM010000235.1:0-22498 GCA_035491515.1 Candidatus Udaeobacter sp.
ATCTAAGCGTGAAGCCCCCCTCAAGATGAGATTTCCCAGTATGTAAGACCCCTTGAAGACGACGAGGTTGATAGGTTCGGGGTGGAAGCACAGCAATGTGTGGAGCTGACGAATACTAATCGGTCGAGGGCTTATCCTAAACCGTTTGCCGTGACCCATACATCCGGCAGACAGCAGCTAAAAGGTTCAGCAAACCTAACTTTCGTATCCAGTTTTCAGGGCGCAATTCGCCTTGATTTTCAACCGTGCCTCTTTTGAAGTTGAAGCTCTTTAAGACATTTCAACTCAAAAATACAATGTTCCCTGATAGCTCAGTTGGTAGAGCACTCGACTGTTAATCGAGTTGTCACAGGTTCGAGTCCTGTTCGGGGAGCCATTATGCTCTCATAGCTCAGTAGGTAGAGTGCATCCATGGTAAGGATGAGGTCACCGGTTCGATCCCGGTTGAGAGCTCCAGAACTCTTTCAACTGTAAGGACAAGCTTCAATTTAAGTATGGCCCGTTGGTCAAGTGGTTAAGACACCTCCCTTTCACGGAGGTAACAGGGGTTCGAGTCCCCTACGGGTCACCAATTTTCTTTTTGACAGAAAAGTCGCCTCTACACTTGGACGCTTAGCTCAGCTGGGAGAGCATCTGCCTTACAAGCAGAGGGTCGGCGGTTCGATCCCGTCAGCGTCCACCATATCGCTGCTGGGGATTAGCCAAGCGGTAAGGCAACGGACTTTGACTCCGTCATTCTCAGGTTCGATCCCTGAATCCCCAGCCATTTATATTATGAGTCATTAGCTCAGTTGGTAGAGCACCTGACTTTTAATCAGGGTGTCGTAGGTTCGAATCCTACATGACTCACCATTTTATCTCACATGCGCGTATGGCGGAATTGGCAGACGCACCAGACTTAGGATCTGGCGGGCGACCGTGGGGGTTCAAGTCCCTCTACGCGCACCATCTTTAACACCCTTAACCGGGAAGCGCTCTGTATGTCGACAGAGTATCGTAGGTGGAAGTCCTACAACAAGTTATGAGCTTTACCTTATTACAATATGCGCGTATGGCGGAATTGGCAGACGCACCAGACTTAGGATCTGGCGGGCGACCGTGGGGGTTCAAGTCCCTCTACGCGCATCACAACGACAGCACAAGCCTTTAGGATCTTTTTGATCTTAAAGGCTTTCTTTTGTTTAATGATGTATGTTATCAGGCTGGAGCTCCTTACGATAAGCCCGCTGGATCAAACACGATCTGGCGGGCTTATTCCCTTAACGTAAGCTATTATTGATTACATTAACGTCAGGGTTGGACTGATAATTATACAGCACTTATTAGCTCGATTAAGGAATCCATTATACGTTGTGAGATGTTCGCGGCATTATTCATTTACGGGGTGAAATTACTCTGAGAGCTCCTGATTACGGAACACCTCATAAACACGCTATTAATGGGTTTTTATTGGATTGTGACACCTTAAACCGTTTTGCAACCGGAAGGGGGCTTAGAAGCTAGAGGGAGGCGGTGAGACGGTTGATTTGGAAGCTGTGCCGGCAATTTGGTAACCATATTTAGCTATTTAGTGCTCACATCAGCCCGTTATTTGAAGCGGTCTTCAGACATAAATGCGCGAAGCTTCCAGGCTTCGAAAAGTTAAAGGAGAAAGTTGGATTTTGACTCGGCAAGACGTGAAATGGATGCTGTATATTAATTAGATAAACATTGACTTTTTGCATGAGAAACATTATCATTATAAAGTAAATGATAATCGTTATCATTTTTCGTTGTTAAACGAAATATAAATACTTATATATAGAATGTGTGTCTGCCCCGGCAGCGGAAGGAGCGTGCATGTCCAATGATTCGTCTGACGACTTCGAATCTTGACATTGCTTATGATGACCGTCTTATCGTCCAAAACTTAAACATTGCTATACCTCAAGGGAAAATTACGGCGCTTGTAGGAGCGAACGGCTCCGGCAAATCCACGATTTTGAAGACGATGGCCCGTATTATGAATCCTTCCCAAGGCAGTGTGCTTCTGGACGGTAAATCCATTCATAAACAATCTACGAAGGAAGTAGCGAAGCAGCTGGCGATTTTGCCGCAAAATCCTACAGCTCCAGACGGACTAACGGTCGCTGAGCTTGTATCATACGGACGTTTCCCTTACCAGAAGGGTTTTGGTTCGATGAGCAAGGATGACCGCAGCATTGTGCAGTGGGCAATCGAAGCGACGGGCATGGCTGATTTTTCAGATCGTCCGGTAGATCATCTATCTGGCGGACAGCGACAGCGCGCTTGGATCGCGATGGCACTGGCACAGGAAACGGACATATTGTTCCTTGACGAGCCGACGACATTCCTCGATATGGCGCATCAGCTGGAGGTACTTCATTTACTTCAAAAGCTGAACGCCAGCAATAACCGCACGGTCGTTATGGTTGTCCATGATTTGAACCACGCAACGCGCTACGCTCATCATATGATCGCGATTAAGACAGGTGTCGTGGTTGGTGAAGGTACGCCTGCAGAGGTTATGACTCCGGAAATTATGCGCGAAGTATTTAATATTGAAGCGGATATCGTGCCAGATCCGCGGACAGGCGTTCCTCTTTGCCTTCCATATGCGCTGGCCGGCCAGCCGGCTGCTGACAAGGTAGCCATGAACAGCCGCGCCAAGCAAGAGCAGATTTTAACGGCTGCAGGAGCTTAGATCCTTTTTTCGTAAAAAGCGCATTCCTATGGGGAGGCGTTTTTTTTATTTATTTAGCAGAAACTTTTTGAGCTAAACGGTAATATTTTTCTCGGCGCCTGAAAAAAGCCGGCTTTTTTACGAGTAGATTCTGACGATATGAAATCGAGGAAAAACCGCGCCACTACAGCGTTTTTTCGTACTTGAACAGTAGCTGTTTTTGGCAACTAAAAATAATTTAAAACTTTTTTGTAAAAACAGTTGCTTTTTCTTTTCAGGGGTGATATATTATTACTTGTCGCCGCGATGTTAAACAAAACAAACGGCTGACACGAGTAACATGCGGAAGTGGCTCAGCGGTAGAGCATCGCCTTGCCAAGGCGAGGGTCGCGGGTTCGATTCCCGTCTTCCGCTCCATAATGTGTGCCCTTAGCTCAGCTGGATAGAGCGTTTGACTACGAATCAAAAGGTCAGGAGTTCGAATCTCTTAGGGCACGCCATTATCACTTCAGTAGATGCACTTTATTTACACTTCGGGACGTAGCTCAGCTTGGTAGAGCACCTGGTTTGGGACCAGGGGGTCGCATGTTCAAATCGTGTCGTCCCGACCATCTTTAAAAATTGTATATGCGGGTGTAGTTCAATGGTAGAACTTTAGCCTTCCAAGCTAATAGCGTGGGTTCGATTCCCATCACCCGCTCCAACTACAAACGATGAAGTCCTTGATCTTTCAAGGGCTTTTTTTATTTTATAACATTCGATCGATGGAGCTATTGCTCACGGAAAGCAGATACCATTATTTACACATATCATTTACTTCTAAACAGAGCAAGCATTCTAAGCAGATAACGCTGTTCTGTTTTTTTGAGGATTGGCTTCAGGGCTTCAACCCTGTGGGTTTTTGTAGTATGATGGTAGAAGTCAAAAAACGTTCATGTTGTGTATTAAAGCTTACGGAGCGATCATTGCTTCGCAAAATTTTAGGAGGAACAGTATGTCGGATCAATCTGCATCTACTTTGACGACAAATCGGCAGCAGGCTAACAATTTGCTGCGACGCGATGTCCGGTTTCTAGGTAACATTCTAGGTGAAGTTCTCGTCCATCAAGGAGGTCGCGAGCTGCTTGATATTGTGGAAGGGATTCGTGAGCAAAGCAAAGCGCTTCGCGCCGAATTTGTGCCGGAACTATTTGAACAATTCAAGGAAAACGTATCGTCTCTAAGTCCGGAAATTCGTCATCAAGTCATTAGAGCGTTTGCTATTTACTTTCAGCTCGTTAATATTGCCGAGCAAAATCACCGGATTAGACGGAAACGCGACTACGAGGTTTCAGCCGGAGAAACGGTACAGCGCGGCTCGATCGAAAGCGCTGTTCAGGATTTGAAGGAACGTGAGATTGCGATCGGGGATGTTCAAGATATTTTGAGCGGTATTTCGCTTGAGCTTGTGATGACAGCGCACCCGACCGAAGCGACTCGACGTGCGGTGCTTGATATTCATAAACGGATTGCTGTTGATGTAATGGAACTTGATAATCCAACCTTGACTTATCGCGAGCGCGAGAAGCTTCGTGAGAAGCTCATGAATGAGGTTCTCATTTTGTGGCAGACCGATGAGCTTCGTGACCGCAAGCCAACGGTTATCGACGAGGTTCGTAATGGCTTGTACTATTTTGATGAAACGTTGTTCGAGGTGCTGCCTAACGTATATCAAGAGCTTGAGCGCTGCCTGAGCAAGTATTACCCGGATGAGAACTGGCATGTACCTGATTACTTGCGCTTCGGTTCTTGGATAGGCGGCGACCGCGACGGCAATCCATCCGTAACGGCGAAAGTAACTTGGGAGACGCTAACGCTGCACCGCCAGCTGGCTATTCGCAAGTACGAAGAGAAGCTCGATGAGCTTATGGGCTTGCTCAGCTTCAGCACAAACCTGGTTGAGGTGTCGGCTGAACTGGTGGAATCGATTCGTTCGGACCGCGAGCATGTTGAGCTGAAATGTGTTGATTTGTGGAGAAATACGAAGGAGCCTTACCGTATTAAGCTGGGCTTTATGCTAGAGAAGCTCGCTAATACGCGGGATGAATCGCTAAAAGGTTCGCCAATGCGTTATAATCACCCTAACGAGCTTCGCGAGGACTTGCTTGTAATTGACCGCAGCCTGCGCAATCACTACGCTGATTATGTAGCAGATACGGCACTCGCTACGCTGATTCGTCAAGTTGAATTGTTTGGCTTCCATCTCATGGCGCTTGACGTTCGTCAGCACAGCCAAGAGCATGAGAATGCGATGTCCGAGATTTTGGCGAAAATGAACGTGGTAGCAGACTATGCATCGCTATCGGAAGAAGAGAAGACTGATCTGCTTCACCGTCTCCTGAACGATCCAAGACCGCTTACGTCGGGACATCTGGATTACACAGAGTCGACGCGTGAATGCTTGAACGTATACCATACGATTTATCGTGCGCAGCAGGAATTTGGCGTCAATTGTATTTCCAGCTATCTGATCAGTATGACCCAAGCGGCGAGTGACATGCTTGAGGTTATGGTGTTCGCGAAGGAAGTTGGCTTGTTCCGTAAGGAAGCTGACGGCTCTGTTCGCTGCACGCTGCAATCGGTACCGCTGTTCGAGACGATTGACGATCTTCATGCGGCACCGGCTATTATGAAGGAGCTTTTCGAGCTGCCCATTTACCGTCAAGCGGTAGAGGCTCGCGGCAACCTGCACGAAATTATGCTCGGTTACTCCGACAGCAACAAAGACGGCGGAGTGGTTACGGCGAACTGGGAGCTGCGCGTGGCGCTGAAAGAAATTACGGCTGCCGGCAAAGAATACGATGTGAAATTGAAGTTTTTCCACGGCCGTGGCGGAGCGCTTGGCCGCGGTGGCATGCCGCTTAACCGCAGTATTCTTGCTCAGCCGCCTCACACGATTGGCGGCGGCATCAAAATTACCGAGCAAGGTGAAGTGCTTTCGTCGCGTTATTCGATGCAAGGCATCGCTTACCGCAGCTTAGAGCAAGCGACTTGGGCGCTTATTACGGCAGCGCGTCTGGCGAAATATCCAGAGCAAGCGCCGCAAGCAGAAGCCGAGTGGGATGAAATTGCGCGTTCGATTTCCGAGACGGCGCTCACGAAATATCAAGATCTTATTTTCCGCGATCCGGATTTCTTGACTTACTTCAAGGAGTCGACACCGCTGCCTGAGGTTGGTGAGCTTAACATTGGCTCCCGTCCGTCTAAGCGGAAAAACAGCGATCGCTTCGAGGATTTGCGTGCGATTCCTTGGGTGTTCGCATGGACGCAAAGCCGTTACCTGCTGCCAGCCTGGTATGCTGCGGGTACAGCATTGAATCAATTTGTAAGTGAAAATGAAAGCAATCTGGAAACGCTGCGTACGATGTACGAGAAGTTCCCGTTCTTCCGCTCGCTTATCGATAACCTGCAGATGGCGCTGGCTAAGGCAGATTTGGTAATTGCGAAGGAATATGCGGATATGATTAAGGACAAAACGATCCGCGATCGTATTTTTGAGCAAATCGAACAAGAGTACAAGCTGACATCCGAGCTTATTCTAAGCATTACAGGCCAAACGGAAATTTTGGATAACGTTCCTGTCATCCAAGAGTCAATTCGTTTGCGTAATCCGTACGTCGATCCGCTTAGCTATATGCAAGTACAGCTGTTAACCGAGCTGCGCGCGCTGCGTGATAACGAAGAGGATGATCCGGAGCTGCTTCGCGAAGTGCTTCTGACGATTAACGGAATTGCTGCAGGCCTTCGGAATACGGGCTAATAAAACGAATGGTATAACGAAAGCCAGCCATGGTGCTAACACCGTGGCTGGCTTTTTTTTGCGTTTGGAGAAAGGAGTACATAAGGTTCACTAGAACTATTTTGACCAACCGTCATATGCTGAAGAAATACATGATTAGTTCTATATAATTAGTTGGAATTAATCGTTCAGAAAGGATGGACGAAGCGATGGGGAGAGAATTTATCGATCTATTTGACCATTGGGCGGATCATTATGACCTTACGGTGCAGGGGCAAGACGAGGAATACAAGGAAGTATTTCAAAGCTATGATGCCATTCTTGAGGCGGTAGCGGAGCGCTCCTACGGTACAGTCCTTGAGTTCGGCGCCGGAACGGGCAATCTGACGGAGAAGCTCCTTCGGCGCTGTGGCAGCGTGTATGCGGTTGAGCCGTCAGCAGGGATGAGGAGACTGTTTGAAAAGCGGGCCTTAGACGCTGTGCTTTTAGAAGGCGACTTCCTGCAGTTCCCGCAAATCCCAGCTCAGCTGGATACGATCGTGAGCACCTATGCCTTTCATCATTTGACCGATGCGGAGAAGGAACGGGCTATCGCTTTATACAGTACGCTCCTTGATGAGAACGGACAAATTATTTTCGCGGACACCGTCTTTCAGGACGAAGAGACCCGGAAGCAAATCGAGGCCGGTGCAGAGCAGGCAGGTTACATGAAATTGCTTCAGGATTTGCAAAGTGAGTATTATACAACGCTGAACGTGCTCGGACGAATATGCAGGAACCATGGCCTCGCGGTCTCCTTTCAGCAGCTGAATCGTTATGTTTGGTTGATGCATGCTAAAAAGGAATCCTCGGGCGGCGGCAGATGATGCGTGCGCTGTAAGACAATAATGTCACTGCGCCGGACGAGGATGGAATGCAAGGCCAGAATGCGAGTTTTCTTTCATAAAATACAAACAAAATACAAAGGGGTCGGCTGGGAACCCGCCCACCAACCCCAAATTTCTGAACTCTTTTTTCTTATGTTCATTTATAATCCGCTTAAGTTTCGTTTAAGGTACATCCTGCATGATAGATACATAGGAAACAGACACTACACTTGAAGGGATGATAGTAATGAACGAGGATAACAAACGCAGCGCGGATGCGAATAACGATACTTATACACCGACTAATACATCGAATAATGCTCCTGTCTCTACTTATATTTATGATTCTAGCAAATCGACCAATGAGCTTAGAGCCTCTTACGAGAAGGAGCTTGGGCTGCAGAAGGATAGAAGTAAGCCAGAGGCTGGCGGAGAAAAACGTTCGAAACGTCCGGGAGGAAGCTCTGCCAAAACACTGCTGGCATCGTTCCTGATTGGTGCGATTGTGATCGGAGGCTTCTCGTACTTGGCGGATAAAAATAATCTGTTCAGCGGGGGCAGTCAGACTCTGCAAAACACCGGCTCAAGCGTAGCAAGCAGTGCGGCCCAGCAGGATGCAGGATTATCTACAGCATCATTCAGCACAAGCGATGATATTGCCTCTGTCTACGCATCGGCGAGTCCGGCGGTTGTAAAAATAGAAAATTACGCGGAGCCTGCCCGTTCCTCCTCCATGTTCAATGATCCCGGCTTCCGTCAGTTTTTTGGCGGCGGTCAATCGGGCAGAGACGGTCAACAGCAGCAACAGGAGCAACAAGAGCAAAGCAGTACAGAGCCGATGCTGGCGGGTTCAGGAACCGGGTTTTTCTTTGAACAGGATGGGTATATATTAACCAACGAACATGTCATAGCAGATGCGAAGGAGGTTAAGGTGACCGTTCAGGGCTACGATGAGCCGCTTACAGCAACGGTGCTTGGCTCGAGCTACGAGCTGGACTTGGCTGTGCTGAAGGTTGAGAGTCCGGACGGCAAAGCGTTCCCTTCTCTTAAGCTTGGCAGCTCTGATGAAACACAAATCGGTGACTGGGTAATGGCTATCGGTAACCCGTACGGCTTCGACCAAACGCTGACGATGGGTGTCCTTAGTGCAAAAGAAAGACCAATCACAATAGCCGATGAGCAAGGTGAACACGACTATGAGCATTTGCTGCAAACGGACGCGTCGATCAATCCCGGAAATTCCGGCGGACCGCTCCTTAATGAGAAGGGCGAGGTTATTGGCATCAACACGGCGGTTAATGCCGAGGCGCAAGGAATCGGCTTCGCGATTCCGACGACGACCATTACGAAGGTGTTGGATAAACTGAAAACAAATGCTCTGTAATCATAGGCGGAATTCATACAAGCGGAAGGTCTGGGAGGAACATGTCTCCCAGACCTTTTTTAACTTTATAATTACGGATCCTGGTCGAAAGTCGAAGCGTCAACTAGCCTAAAGTCGATTGCTGACCCGGCACTGAACGTATATAATTGTCAGAATGGTTCGCATTTTCGGGAGGTCGGCAGCAATGAAACAATCATCGGCTTATTTCATGTCGGTGTTTATCGTCTTGTTCGGTGCAGCCAGTTACGGCATCTTGTCTCCGATCATTAAGCTTGCTTATGATGCCGGATTTAGCTTTGAGCAAATTACGGTGCATCAGGTCGGGATCAGCGTCGTGCTGCTTTGGTTATTCGTGCTGCTGCGTCCGAAGCTATGGCAAAATCCTTTTCAACGCGGAAATTGGATCATGCTTGCCATCATAGGCATATTCGGCTTATGCATGACAACTGTATTTTATAATTTGGCGCTGCAAAAATTGGAAGCTTCTTTCTCAATTGTCTTGCTTTTTCAGTTCATGTGGATTACGATTTTGCTTGAGTGCTTGCGGGATAGACGTTGGCCTAGTCGCCGGCAGATTTTCGCGATTGCTGTCGTAATGGCAGGTACGCTGCTCGCGGTAGGACTGTTTGAGCAGAAGAGCGATGTTGAGCTTAATATCGCCGGGGTCTTATACGGCCTGGCATCGGCGGTTACATACAGTTTGTTTTTGTTTCTGACAGGCAGATTGCAGACGGATTATGATCCCGTCCTAAAATCTGCGATGATGATGACGTTCGGCTTTATCGTAATCGCTCTTATGTACGGTTCGAAGGCATGGGCAGGCGAAAGCGAGTGGACGCTTTTCGGATGGGGGACGGCGCTTGCTCTACTGGGCAGCGTAATTCCAGCGATTAGCTTTAACGCAGGTATTCCGAAGATCGGAAGCGGGCTGGCATCCTTGCTGGGCGCGATGGAGCTGCCGGTAGCTGCGATTAGCGCTTGGCTCATTATTGGCGAGCAGCTTAGCGCAGGTATGACGATTGGAATATTACTTATACTTGCGGGCATTATGATTGCAGAGCATACGGCAAGGCAATCGGCCGAACGAACGGAAGGTTTGGAGGAGTTAAGGTGAATGTATTGGAAGCACGCCTGGCGCAATTAGCTCTCAAAGGCGATCAGCAGGCATTTGCTGAGCTTGTAGACCTCTATCAGGATAAGCTCTTTCATATGGCATATCGAATGCTGAATAGCCGCCAGGAGGCGGAGGATGTCGTTCAAGACACCTTTCTTCGCGTGTACAAAAACCTGGATAGATATGATGATACGTTAAAATTTTCGACATGGATCTACAGGATTGCTACGAACTTGTGCATCGATCGGCTGCGTAAGCGCAAGCCGACCTATTCGCTTGACGCGGAGTCATCCGGTCATGAAGGCTTGGATGGCTATTCGATGATTCCTAGTGATAACCGGACGCCGGAATCGGAGCTGCTGCTGACGGATACGCAGCGGATTATTCATGCAGCCATTGCAGCATTGCCGCCGAAATATAAGACCGTTATGACTCTTCGCTATATGCAGGATCTTTCCTTGCAGGAAATTGGGGATGTACTGGACATGCCCGTGACGACGATTAAGACGCGCGTTCACCGCGGCAGGGAGTTTCTCCGGAAGAAGCTCGAGCACAAATTGTAGATGGAAATGATTACTTGCCCGATTTCGAAAAAAATTGAAACATCCCCTCACTATCAACGTATCCTAATAGCGAGAATAGAACTTATGCGCGAGCAACTGAAAGAAAGGACTGGCTGCTATGAATTGCAACGTCGCCATCGTATGGATGCATGACTATTTGGACGGCGAGCTGCCCGCAGAAGATATCGTTACGTTAAAATCTCATTTGCTTTCCTGTCCGGCTTGTCGCAGTCGGTTTGAACAGCTCCAGAAGACGGACGCCGCGGCGTTCCATACTTTAGAAGCGATTAAGCCTGCCGCGGATTTTGACAAGAAGGCATCGGAGCTATTGACGCAGCGGATCATGCAGCAGCTGCCGAAGAAACGGAGTAAGCAGCGGAACGGGATCGTACGTTTTATTTACCGGTACCCGGGAGTCACTGCTGCTGCTGTGTTTGTACTCGTTATGCTAGGCAGCTTCTTCACCATGTGGGAAGAGGACACTAAGCTAATCGTAGCAGGCGAGGATCTTCAGCAGGTCATTATAGAAGGTAATACAGTAATTGTGCCGGAGGGTGCCCATTTAACCGGAAATTTGACGGTGGAGAATGGCACAGCTGATGTAAAGGGCGAAGTGGATGGTAACGTAACCGTGATCGACGGCTCATTAAACCTCGCTTCCACCGGTCATATCGCGGGGCAGAGCAGAACGATCGATCAAGCACTCGATTGGTTCTGGTACAAAGTGACGCAAACTTTTGGCGGTAATGCCCGTTAAAGCGAGCTGCCTCCCTTTTTGTAGGGGGGCATTTTTTATTTTTTTTTAAAAAAGGATTTCCAATCCCATATATAGAAAATAATAAAGTTGAAATCCGTTCATAGATAAAAATAAAGTGATCGGCTGTTGGGGGTTGGCATATGAATTATTTCTCAGATTTAACATGGCATGACTGGATAAAGGATATTATTGATGTTGGCATAGTCAGCTTTATTATTTATAAAATGATATTGCTCGTGCGCGGGACCCGCGCCGTACAGCTGTTGAAAGGTATTTTTATACTCGTTGCGGTATGGGCGCTAAGCACCTGGTTCAATTTGTATACTTTAAAATGGCTTATGAATCAGATGTTCACATTCGGAATCGTGAGCGTGCTTATTATATTCCAGCCGGAGCTTAGACGTGTGCTGGAGCAGCTTGGGCGTGGAAAACTGTTTGCACGTTCGTATTCGCTAGACCGGGATGTCGTTAATGAGCAAATTGACGGCGTCATTAAAGCTGTCCGTTTCATGGCGGAACGGAAGATCGGGGCGTTAATCGTTTTTGAGCGAAGCACGGGTCTGAGTGAATTGATTGAATCGGGTATTCGAATGGAATCGAAGATTACATCGGAACTGCTTATTAACATTTTCACTCCGAATACGCCGCTGCATGACGGTGCGGTCATCATTCGCTCCAATCAGATTATGGCGGCGGGCTGTTACTTGCCCCTGTCGGAAAATCCTTTTATAAGCAAGGAGCTTGGTACGCGCCACCGGGCAGCTATTGGCGTAAGTGAGGTAACGGATGCGGTGTCTGTAACCGTGTCGGAAGAAACGGGGCAAGTATCCTTGTCTCTGGGCGGTATGATCGTTCGGGATATTAATGAGGAGTCGTTGATTTCCAAGCTATTCGAAGAGCTGACGCCGAAGACGAACGGACTTACGAAGGAACGCGTTACGGTATCGTCTCTTTGGAAGCGGAAAGGAGGCAGTGATGGATAAATGGCTAAGTCACCCCACCTCGCTCAAAATCATTTCCGTCATTGTCGGGTTGCTTCTCTGGGCTGTCGTACATATTGATCCGGATACGTCACCTCAGACGGTTACTTCTAATATGGATACTAAGACGATAGAGGCATCTGTTATTACAACCGAGGGACTAGATACCGATAAGTATGTTCTTACGGCAATGGATCCTACCGTAGTGCGGCTTGATGTACAGGGGAGTTTCTCCAATCTGCTCAAGGCTTCTTCGTTAGATGATTATGTCGTGAAGGTGGACTTGAAAGGTGCGAAAGCAGGCATACATGAGTTGCCCTTGACCGTAAAATTACCTAAAGGGATTCAGCTTGTGGAGATGTCGCCGCGAACCGTAATGGTGCAGATAAAAGAGATTTTGACGAAGCCATTCGAGCTTCAGGTCGTAACGGAAGGAAAGCCGGCTGACGGCTATTTAGTGGGAACGTCATCGATTGTAGCGCCGACGACAGGTGTCCAGGTTACACTGCCAAAGGATGATATGGGCCGGGTTGGCCTTGTAACAACGGAGATTAGTGTCGAGGGCGCTGATAAAACGGTCGTTAATAAAAAGTCTAAAGTAGTCGTATATGATACGGATGGCAAAGAGATGATGAATGCGATCATTTCTCCTGAAACGGTTCATGCCGAGGTGAAGGTCACACCGCCGTTCAAAACACTGCCTTTGCAGGTGCGCTATACCGGTACTTTGCCTGACGGTCTAAGCTTAGTATCGGTTAAGCCGGCGCTTGATCAGGTGACCGTGTACGGCGAGCAGAAGTCGTTAGAAGAGCTTCAGGTTTATGATGGTGTGGTGCTCGATCTCTCGAAGGTGAAGCAATCTGGCACCTTACAGTTGAAGACGGAGCCTATCGATGGCATTAAATCGATCGATCCTGCTGAGGTTTCGGTAGAGGTTGTTGTAGCTCCCAATATTAAGCGAACCTTTAAGGGGCTGCCTGTAACGCTTGAGGGGCTCGCCAGCGGATCGTCTGCCGTTATCCGGTCTCCAGCGGACGGGAAAATTGATTTGACCGTTAGCGGAGCGGAATCTGTCATATCCGCACTTAAGGCAGATGCAATTAGCGTTATTGCGAATGTCGAGGGACTAGAGCCGGGCATACATGAGGTCACGCTTCAGGTCGATGTGCCTGCTTATGTGCAGACGGTTACGGGTAAAGGGCAGACACTGACCGTATCCATCGAGATTATAGACAATGCAGTCTCAGAGCAAGGGCAAGAAGACTCGGAGGAAGTTGGAGGTACGCCGACAGAGGAGCCTCCGGCATTGACGCCAACACCGGATACCGGTGAGGAGAGCGGCAGCGGAGGAAGTAGCGAGGCAGGCGGCTCTAATACAAATCCTTGATCAATAAAGCGGTATAAGCGGATAATAATGAACGCAGCATATAACAAAGGAGCATTTTAATTATGGGGAAATATTTCGGTACAGACGGTGTGCGGGGCGTAGCCAATCGTGAGCTTACACCGGAGCTAGCTTATAAAATTGGTCGCTGCGGCGGCTATGTTTTAACACGTCAGGCCAAAAAGCCTAAGGTGGTTATCGGTCTGGATACGCGTATATCCGGTCCAATGTTGGAATCTGCGCTAATTGCGGGTTTATTGTCGATTGGTGCAAGCGTTGTGCGTCTGGGAGTCGTTTCTACGCCGGCAGTCGCTTACATTACACGCGAGCTGAACGCAGATGCGGGCGTTATGATATCCGCTTCGCATAATCCTGTAGAGGATAATGGCATTAAATTTTTCGCTGGCGACGGCTTTAAATTGTCGGATGATACCGAGCTCGAAATCGAAAAACTAATTGATGCTTCGACAGATGAATTACCACGGCCTGAAGGTGGGGATATCGGAGCGGTATCAAGCGATAAAGGCGCAAAGCAGCGTTATTTGGACTATTTGAAAACAACGATCAAAGGCGAGTTCAGCGGTTTGAAGATCGTACTCGACTGCGCGAACGGCGCAGCATACGAGCTGGCTCCTTCCGTATTCCGCGAGCTTGGAGCGGACATTATAACGGTAGGCGCCGAGCCTGACGGGCTTAATATTAATGCCGGTGTCGGATCGACGCATCCGGAATATTTGCGCGAGCAGGTGCTTAAGCATGGCGCAGATGTCGGGCTTTCTTTTGACGGGGATGCTGACCGTCTAATCGCGATTGATGAGAATGGCGAAGAGGTAGATGGCGATTTTATTTTGTGTATTATTGGCGATGCGATGAAGCGGGCCGGCAAGCTGAAGGAAGATACAATCGTAACGACGGTGATGGCTAATATCGGCTTCTTCAAGGGCGCTGAGCGCATTGGTCTGAAAACCGCGCAAACGGCAGTAGGCGACCGCTACGTCATGGAAGAAATGCGCCGCGGCGGCTTCAACCTTGGCGGCGAACAATCAGGCCATGTTATTTTCCTTGACCATATAACGACAGGCGACGGCATTCTTACAGCGCTGCAGCTCGTTGATACGCTTGCAGCCTCCGGTAAGAAGCTAAGCGAGCTCAAAGGTCTGATGCGTAAATATCCGCAAAAGCTTGTTAACGTTCGAGTAGCAGATAAGAGCCTATACCAAGGCAATACAGTAATCGAGAAAGCTGTCAAACTTGTGGAGCTCGAGCTTGGCGATAACGGCCGTGTGCTTGTTCGTCCATCCGGTACGGAATCTTTGATTCGTGTCATGGCGGAAGGACCGGAGAAGGACCAGGTTGAGGCATACGTTGCGCAAATCGCAGACGTCGTTAAAAGTGAACTAGGTTAATCTTATAGAGATGTTGTCGAAGGCTTGTCGGATTTTGCAGCCGGCAGCCTTCATTATACTTTTCTGGAAAATAGTAAATGATTTTTCATGGAATAGTTGCACAGTAGCTAGAAAATGAATATGATAGGTAGTATGACTCAGGAAGGAAAGCGAGGATAGAGGTTATTTAAGCATGTTAAGCGCCAGAGCTTGCGTGATGAACGATCTTGTTGTAAAGCTGGGAAGCTGAGCTTGAAGCGGGAGTTCATACGGGAAGCTGACGAGGTGAAGGTGTTCGAAACATTCGGCGGGGACCTTCCGGTATTTGCTAGCCAACCGAAAGCCGTTACGTAAAACGGCCGGGCGACCGGTCATACAATCGTACGGCAGGCTGCATATTCATCGTATCCATTACTCCCGTATGTCCAAGATGCCACCAGTGGGGTGGGCACGGGCAGAGGGGTTACATTTTCCGCAATGATTGGGATTATTCTGTGACAACTTCATATTGCCTGTGCCGCGCATTGGCAGGTATCCGATTGGACGGGAAAATAACCTTATCGGAGGCCTATTAAATTATGTGTGGAATTGTAGGATATATTGGTAAACGCGACTCGCAGGACATTTTGCTCGATGGATTGAAGAAGCTGGAGTACCGGGGTTATGATTCTGCCGGAATCGCTGTCTTCACGAAAAACGGGCTCGAAATTACGAAATCCAAAGGTCGTTTGGCGAACCTTGAGGGTTTGCTGCGCGAAGAGCCGTTAGAAGGCTTTGTCGGAATTGGTCATACCCGCTGGGCAACACACGGTAAACCATCCGATGTGAACTCGCATCCGCATACCGACAACACTGCTAAGTTTTCTATCGTTCATAACGGTATCGTTGAGAATTACTTGAAACTGAAGGAAGAATTAGTGACAAAAGGGCATATTTTCGTATCGGAAACAGACACGGAAGTTATTTCACACCTTGTTGCTGATGAATATAACGGAGACATTGTGGAAGCCGTTCAACGCGCTGTTAAGCGTATGCGCGGAGCGTTCGCGCTTGGCGTCTTGACGGAGTTTGAACCCGATCGTCTTGTTGCGGTACGCTATGCAAGCCCGCTCGTAATCGGTGTAGGCGAAGGCGAAAACTTTATCGGCTCGGATATCCCGGCTATTTTGGAGCATACGCGCAACGTATACATTTTGAACGACGGCGAAATGGCAATCTTGACACGTGATTCTGTCGAAGTGATGACGACTGAAGGCGAAAGTATTTCCAAGGAAATATTTCATGTCGATTGGGATCTCGTAACGGCGGAGAAAGCCGGATTTGATCACTTCATGCAGAAAGAAATTCACGAACAGCCTAAAGCATACCGCGACACGATGATGAGCCGTATTACGGAAGACGGCAAGTCCGTGCAATTAAAAGAGCTGGGTATGACAGATGAATATATTAAATCGATTCGCAAAGTACAGATCGTAGCATGCGGAACGGCTTATCATGCAGGTCTTGTAGGTAAATCGGTAATTGAGACGCTTGCCCGCATCCCGGTAGAGACGGATGTCGCATCCGAATACCGTTACCGCGGACCAATCGTTACATCGGATACGCTAGTTATCGTTGTAAGCCAATCGGGCGAAACAGCAGATACGCTTGCGGCCCTTCGCGAAGCACAACGTAATGGCGCTCGCGTACTCGCGATCACGAACGTTGTCGGCAGCTCAGTAGCTCGTGAAGCAGACCACGTACTTATTACATGGGCTGGCCTTGAAATCGCGGTTGCTTCGACAAAAGCATACACATCGCAGCTAATCGCATTTTATCTATTTGGTTTGCACCTGGCTGCTACGCTTGGAACAAAGGATGCTGCTTACATTGAAGAAATGATTGCCGCTATGCATCAGCTGCCTGCACAGGTTGAGCAAATCCTTGCGCAAGCTGATCAGTTGAAGAAAGTAGCCGTATCTATCTCGCACCATAAACACTTGTTCTTCATCGGCCGGGGCGTAGACTATGCCGTAGCACAAGAAGGTTCGCTGAAGCTGAAGGAAATTTCGTATATTCACTCCGAGGCTTATGCTGCCGGAGAGCTGAAGCACGGAACATTAGCGCTGATCGAGGACGGTATTCCGGTGATCGCTCTTGTAACGCAGGAAGAGCTGTACGAGAAATCGCTTAGCAACATCAAGGAAGTAAAAGCGCGCGGCGCTCACGTCCTGGGTATCGCAAACGAAGGCTCAGAAGACGAAGTAGCAAAATCTGTCGACGAGCTATTCGCGATTCCGAAGACGCTGCCGATTTTGTCACCGGCGTTGTCTGTTGTTCCACTGCAGCTCATTTCTTACTATGCATCTCTAGCTCTTGAGCATGACGTGGATAAGCCGAGGAATTTGGCTAAGAGTGTTACGGTGGAGTAGTTGCTTGATTTTGTTTGAATAAGTGTGATTCATTACAATAAAGTTTTGTTCTGGTCAGAAAAAAGACAATAAAGTTTTGTTTTATAAGCAGCTATGTTGAGGACAACCAAGTGTCTGTGATAAAAAAGTGTAAAACCGCCAAGTCAGTCTCGATGATGCAGTGATGTCATCGGGACTTTCTTTATATTCTTGAGGAGGCTGTCTGAATGTCTAAGATTGGAGAAAGGATTAAACGGATAAGAAAGATACATGAGCATAATCAAGTTGAATTTTCAAATATGATAGGGGTCTCACAGGGAACATTAAGTGAGTTGGAACAGATAAATATAAACCAGCGTTAGACACAATAATACAAATTTATAATAAGTTCAACACAGATATTTATTGGTAATTATTTGGAGTAGAACAATCGCAACATAATCACGATAGCAAGAGATTTGGTGAAATCGAGAGCGAGCTAATATTACAATTTAGAAGGCTAAAGTTAGATGACCAGGATGAGATTCTTGATATTATAAATTTGAAAATAAATCGATATAATAAAGAATAGATTCCTACCAGCAACTAAATGTTTTACCGATTCAGAATCGTGTAGATAAGGCGACATTTTTGACAAAAAAGAATTTTGATATTACTTAAAAGCTGCTTGCGAATTCAGGGTTCTTTAAGCGGCTTTTTGACGACTCAGTTTCCTATAAATCGCTTTCGCTGAATTGGCGTAATGTTGAAGATATCCTGATCGGCAGCAGCCAAGTCTTTGCTCTTTTCCTTACCAGGGGCAGGACAGAACCAGTTATTTTGGGATCCTTCTACACAGGCTCTAGTACTCCCACGTGCTTTGTCATCGTGTCGAGCTTCAAAAGGACCACAAGCCAGCCCTAAATAATCATCTACGCGCAGCGCCTTCCATCCCCCCTCTGTTGAGGGATAAAGTAGACTGAAAATCAAAGTATAAGACCGAAAAAATAAAGTTGTAGAAAAATAAAGTATTAGACAGACTAGAACATCAAGCGTAGAGATCGGCGAGCCGGCGGCGCTGGCCAACTCGAGCAGCTGCAGCCCTGTTCCCGGGTCTGCCGGGCCCGTGAAGCAGTCGGCTGATGGTCTTCCGTCTCTAAAAGTCCCGAGATATCAACTTCCTGAGTCTAATACTTTATTTTCTCCGCTCACCTAGCTCACCACCTCGACCGCTATCATCTGCGCTGCTTCCTAAGATTCAGTTGACATTGGGTGATGAAATTCTGCGAATGAGTGAGTATATGTGAGATAAACCCTAAAACCGAGGAACGGGTAACGATAGTTAATCATTACTGTGGAAGTCTTGGGCTTATTTTCAACGTCTCGTACTGTCGCACGCAGTGTTTTTGTATAGTTCAGCCAATCGCGCTTTTTCATTGTCTACAAAATTGGGGCTTGATCAAAGTAGGAGGCGTTTCATTTTGCGTCATAGATCACCTACGAGCGAGGAACTTCAGCTTAGTTTCAAATAAATGAGTGAATTTATTCGACTAGAAGCGAAAGTTTTATTGCTCCTTTATTTTTTATCCGGGATGGTAAATACATCCGGTAGGTAGCAGATGAAGCAATTACAATTATAAAAGAAACTAAAAGGTGATAAATAATGAAGATATTTAGAAATGCTATTCGATGTAAATATTGCTGTAGTGAGATTGAATCCAAGGATGTCCATGATAGCATTATGTGTCTATGTGGAAAAGTTGGAGTAGACGGTGGAAAGCAATATTTAAAACGAAGCGGATTATTAGAAGATTATGATGAACTATCTCAGCTAGAATCTTAATTATTTATTTAGATAGGAGAAGTGAATGAGGAGAAAAATGCATAGTCGCAGGCCTATTGAATGATTCATTAGTATAAGAAAGAGGTTGGAGTAAAGCATCTCCTCGAGCAATGCTGAATTATGTTCACAATGGGACACCAGTTCATGAGGGATTTGAAAAGGTGATTGAATAACCTATTTCGTATATAGAGGGTAGGGGGTAATTTCCATATATTCGAGTTAGTAATAGGATTTTATTTAGTGAAAAAGTAATGGAGAGAAATGAACGAGAGATTAATTTGTCGAAGAGCCATTGTTTTAAACGTTTTAATCAAGGGGATGTGCAGACATTGACTATCTTCGAGTAATGTCATTCGTCATTGGATTTCCTATCAAATGTTTGGAAATTGTTTCAACAAAATTAATGTTCACCTAGGTCTTTGTTTTTTTCGACCTTCTCTTAGGCGACTCCGAAGATCACCAATGAAGATTTGATTAGGATCATCTGGATTGAAGTGCCGTTGAACCGCTTTATGTACAGATTCGATTTCAATCGCAAAATCTCGAGCGTTCGGTTCAAATCCCCACACCCGCTTTACTGGTCGATAAAAACGTAATAAGACACACTTAGCAGATTCCGGTTGATGACCCATATTCTCAAGTTCCCGAAGTACTTCGAGAATGTAAGGATCACTCATCATCGGCGATTTGCTCGGTTTAGTCATAAAATCCTACTCCTTTTTAAAATTAATGGAATCATTTACAACGCCACTAAATCGATATAACTGATTATTAGTATCCCTCAAACTGGAACTTTCTATTTAGTCATTCGTCAAAAGGGGGATTTGGGCTCATGGTAATACGGTCAGAAACCATCGTACCTCAACAGAATTACCAACCGATATTCCATGATTGATAAATTTACAGATAACATGACCGGTGATATTGTCAGCTATAGAGTTACATACTATTTGAGGTTGAAGGATTGATTATCCCATTTAGTGCTTATTTGTTTATTTCTATTTTGCTTTATCCTTGCGGATACCGATTCCATCAGAACTCTATATGCCTGACAACGAGTACTAAATTAAAAGAGCTTTCTAATACATTTAACGAATATGTAGATAAATATATAAGCCTAAAATATAAATAGCAAAAACTAATTGATCATTACAAAAAAAGCTTGGTGCCAAAAATATGGACAGTGGCCTATACTCTACTAGTACATATCACCGATTCCGGACAGGCGGTATGAACCCAGAATACTTATCGGATTTTAAAGACACTTCTTCAGAATAGCAAGAAATCTTGGATAAGTGAAAGGAGTTTCTCCTAAATACAACTTAACTACTTCTGAGTTTTTGGAGCATAAGGAAATTCTTGTAATGCTCTCTCACCAGCTCCCCAGCCGTCAATTTTATAAGATCCGACTAATGCTATGTACGCCTCCCAAAGTCTCTCGTCCTCAAATGGTATATCTCTATCTCCAATTGTTTGTTCAAACCTGCAACTGTTTCTTTTTGGAGAGCAATTGCAATGGGGATGAGATAATCACTCCCAAGTTAATTGTAAGTGTAGCAGAGACAGAATTAAAAGCATTATATCCAATCATTCAAGAATTTCGTATTGGAAATAATGCTGCACTAGAAACAGCTTTGGATGTTTTTAAATAAAGACTTTGCAATTGAAAAGCATTTCTCTTTTATCCTTGCTGAATTATCAAAAAAGCTAAAAGTTAGCAGAACTCAAATATCTGATGCTCCTGAAACTGATAAAATAAATCAAGCTTCTGATCCGGCAGAACGGCTGAGTATTTTACTGCCCGGCGCGGGTCATTACAGTATATTGGTACCGCTCTCTTTTTCACGGAGCCGCTTGCGGAAGGCGCCCGGCGAGAGGCCGTACCGCTGCTTGAACACTTTGTGAAAATAGGAGTATTCCCCAAACCCGCAATTCTCCGCGATTTGATCCAGATTCATTAATGTATACTTCATACTTTCCAGCGCCGCGGTCAGGCGGATTTCCGTCGCATATTCCATCATCGTCCTTCCCGTATGTTCCTTGAATAGGTATACCGCACGGGAAACGCTAAGGTCTGCATAGCGTGCCGCATCCTCGATTTTAAATTTCTCCGTTGCATTTTCTTCAATAAAACGTTTCAAGCGGAGGACGGCGAATGGAGGAGGCATGATAGGAGTGGCCGTTTCCGTCGCTGCGCGTTCCAAATATAAACAGATTGTCCGAAGCAAATAGTCGAGGATTTCCGGGTTTTCCCCACTATGTTGCCGCCGTTTCTCCGCGATCATAAGGCGCCACAACCCGATCAGCTTTTCGTCGGGATCAATGCGCACTAGCGGCGGCTTGGCCGATTGAGCCCACCAACTGTCGAGCCATTCTCCGTTGCAAAGCACAAAATAATCTCCACTTCCACTAGGAGCCGTTCCCTGCGATGTCTCATCTCCGATATGCAAGCCGTAAACCGAACCAGGTGGCAGCATAATAAGGTCACCCGGTTCGAGGCGGACCCGATGGCCTTGTACGTTAGCCTCGCAGCTTCCCTCCCTTTGCAGGCGAAGCAAATAGGAAGTAATCCCGCTTGTATATTTAAGGTTAAACTTTTGTGTGTGGTAAGAATATCCACAGCTCAAAATGACGGATGGCATATAATGGTTCTCCTCGTCTCGTCCAAAATAAAAGTGAAATTGTCGATGTTCAATTATATCATCTATGGTCGAATTAGGCCAAATTATAATAAGATGGATGCAATTCGGAGAGCACCAATGGGGATTGGAAACTTAAATGAAAGAAGGAATAAAAAATGTCAACTTCAAAAGAACCTTCTGCTGCACAGAAATTGTTAGGTGATTTTGCACCAAAACTTGTTGGATTAACCGATGATGTTTTATTTGGAGATGTATGGGGACGTAATGAACTTTCTCCTCGTGAACGCAGTTTAATTACCGTATCCAGCTTAATCACTGGTGGAAATACGGAACAACTGAAATTTCATTTAAATAAAGCAAAAGAAAACGGCCTTTCCGAAGAAGAGCTTATTGAAGTCATTACCCATCTTGCTTTTTACGCCGGTTGGCCAAAGGCAATGTCTTCCATTATGGTGGCAAAAGAAGTATTTTCGAAAGGAAAATAAAAAGCACTTTATCAAATCACTTTTTCTTATAAGATCAGAAAATTAGCTGAACTGATCCATTCTAGGCACGAATGGATCTTCCTCGATATGGCTTCGATCAGAAGCTTTTCTTATTGTCATTCGCAGGCCCCATCTTATTCAGGCACAGAAAGGAATAAATTTATGAAATCGGATGTACAAGCTGATATTCAAGGACTGATTGCCCAAATGACACTGGAGGAGAAGGCCGGCCTTTGCTCCGGGCTTGATTTCTGGCATACGAAAG
>DATJKM010000236.1:0-22927 GCA_035491515.1 Candidatus Udaeobacter sp.
AAGGTCGTGTTCTGCCGCTACAACCGTTACTTCGGCATTGTATTTTGCAGCTACTTCTTGCGCGCCTTTGGACATCGCTACGAAGAACGGGTTGCCAAGTGTCGGGACCGTTAAACCGATTTTAAGCTTCTTCTCTTCAGATTTCGCGGCGTTCCCAGAAGTTTCCGTGCCAGCCGTGCTGTTTGAGCCTTTATTCGCGCTGTTGCCGGAGCAGGCGGTAAGTACCAGAAACAGGGAAAGCATCAAGAAAACGAGCATTTTATATGATTTCATCGATTAACGACCTCCAAATTTATGAGTTCCTTGCGTTTTAAACCTCTCTGCACTTGAATAATTGATTCATTTCTTGCACAATAATAAGAGGCTTTGCTTAAAAAAGTTACTTTATTTTTGAGCAGATCCAAATACGGGTGTGAACAACTGGGCTGCAACCATTCGCCGTGGACTAAGCCGTTGTTTACACTCGTTCCTTTTTATCCAGCATCAAGCTGTAAATGTGTATCACCCCTCCGATGCTCCCCTATAGCGGCAGAGCCGAAACTATGAAAGCCCCCTATCAACACTTAGGTATTCACCTTTACTGCTCCAGTAGGCATCACCCCTTTCAAATAAAATATCCAACTAATCCTATGCTACCGCTTCGTTCCCGTCTGCCGGAACTTCATATTCGCTCGACATCTCCCGTTTTCAACCAGCATGTCCGAGCAAGATACAGCGCTTTCAATTTTAGCTGATAGAGCTTACACCGGGCAGCTCATTTGATATTTCATCCCGGTTAGACCGCTTCTATCTTGCCCTGCTTCTCTTCGGACGTCACGATATGCAGCTCGAGGCCCCGGCTCGCGAATTCGGATAACATATCTTCCTGCGCGCCGTCATCCGTGATGAACGTATCTATGTCGGACAGTCCGGCAAATTTCACATGCTTGATTTCACTGATTTTAGAAGAATCCGCCAGTAAAATCACCTTCTTCGAGGAATCGATCATCCGGCGTTTAATGCTGGCTTCGGTGATGTTTGGCGTACTTAACCCCTCGGTCGGGTGAATGCCGTTGGTAGCTATAAACGCTTTATCCACGTGCAGCATGCTCAGCATTTGCTCCGCGAACGGTCCTACTAAAGAAAGAATATCTTTCCTCATCGTTCCGCCGAGTAGAATAAGTTCAATACCGTCATGAGCAAGAAGCTCCTGAGCAACAGGCACGGCATTCGTGACTACGGTCAATTTGTTGAAGCGCCTTAGCTCTTTGGCTAAGCAAACCATGGTCGTGCCCGAGTCCAGCAAAATCACTTCGCCTTCCCTGATCAACGCTGCCGCTTTTTTTGCAATCGCTTTCTTTTGTTCGCCGCTGCTGACTTCTTTCTCGAGAAAGCTCGGTTCGTAATTCACATTATGTAAAGGAATCGCCCCGCCGTGCGTCCGCTTCAGCAGATTACTCTCCTCAAGCTCCTTTAAATCCCTACGGATTGTTGATTCCGAAACATGAAGAATTTGATTAAGCCCTTGCACATCTACACGCTGATTCACTTTAAGAAGCTCCAAAATCCGTTGTTTTCTCTCAGCTTCGTACATGTTATTACCTCCGCGGACCAGATGATTACCATTCATCGAAGAAAACATTTGGTCGTTTGTGATTATTTCTGACTGTTTATGATTAGATTATATTGTGAGTTTCCACGTATTGTCAACCTTATTTTTTTATTTTTCCCCAATATTAATAGGTGCGAAATCGTTTTCGTAAAATGATTGACACCGTGTATGAAAGCCCTTACTCTATTAACACAAAAAAATCACAATCAGTCATAGGAGGTGCCGAATGCTGAGCAACCTAGGAGCCTGAACAAAGCTTAACGCACAACAGATCGATGGAGGCTAACTTAAAATGCAATACATAAAAAAAAAACAACCAGCAGGTTGTTTTATCTTTAGAGCCGCGTACTATAATTAGCCAAAAATGTATTATTTAAAAACGTTGTCAGCGATCTCCAGCTTCTTTTATAGACGGTTCGTTCCTATTCCAGCGCCAGATGTAAACGACCAATACTGCTGACCATCCCCAAAGCCGCCATTTCGAAAAAGAGAATGTGTTTTAGATGTTGTAACAGCACCTTTACCGCTCACCACAGTGTAGTTCTTAAATCGCTTGATGCTATAGCCGGCATCCACTTCAGGAATTTGATCGTTATTGGTAAAAATATAAGCGGCATCCTCGTTAGGCTTCACTTGCGGCTGCTCGAAACGGTATCTGCCGAATGAGCGGACGAACTGAAATGGAGCTCCCGGGTTCACATAGTCGACCGTTGCTAGAAACTGCTGCGGTGCGATTTTCTCATAGAACAATACATAAATATAAGGCATCATCACCTGATCCGTCACATAGACATTGCCTTCCGTCTTATCCGAAGCATATTGCACGGCTTCCCCAAAGGATTCAAAAAAAAGCGGACTGATTTGCTTCGAGTATGCAGTGAAATAATGCCCGACGAAAAAAACGAAGAAAATGGAAAACGAAACGATTATTAAGATGAAAGAGTACTTGATATGCTTATGCAGCCACATTAAGCCCGCAGCGGTCAAAAACACCGTAGGGTAAAAAATAATATTGATCCGGTTGATGTTTACATCCGTAATAAGCGTCATTAGAACAGCTGATACAAACCAAATCGCAATAATCGCCGTCTCGACGCGGAACTGCTTTATTAATTTAAAGACGCCGTATAAAATTCCTATACCGATGAGGGGAACTGCCAAAGGATACATATAGCCATATTCAGGTATCGCATTCCATAGCAAACTATCATTTTGAGTGATGTACAAATTCAAAAATTGCTTGAAATGATGTGCAATCATCGAGAAGGCGCTGCCTTCAAATGCCGTTGATACCTGTTCTATCCGCGGCACTGTAAGCTTGGGTATGGTGAAAATGAAATGAATCGCCGGCATGTTGAACCGGTTGATGACAAGAAACAAGCCGATTGGCGCAGCTAGAATAGCAAGAAGCACGCTGTTCCACAGCAGGTCGCGCAGCTTGAACACCTTTAGGGCAGCAAACAGAACGAACACGCCCAAACCAAACACCGGCACAAAAAAATAAGACGTCCCGTACGCATACAGCGAAGCGGCAAGCGTAATGGTGAAACCGGCCAGCCATTTGGGCTGATGAATAGCTTTGAACAAGAAATATACGGCAATCAGCACCAAAGCAGGAAATAGATTTGATTCGAGCGCCCATCTGGACATCATAATATGCCACGGACAAATGACGATCAGGAAAGCTGCAGAAGCAGCCGCATGCTGTCTCTTAAATAGCCGGGCAGCAATCAGATAGAATAGAATCATACTTATTAATCCGAACAGGATGCTTACCGCACGAACCGATAATACATTTAAACCAAATAAATAAATGAACGGCATCGATAAATACGCATAAAGAGCATTTTGCCCGCTTCCCCATGCGATCAGGTGAATCGGCAGTTTTACGCCGTTACGATCGGTTCCGTAATGCAGAATCGAATAAGCCTCGTAGCCGATCGATGCCTCGTCCTGGTTCAAGCCGCCCGGTATAGAGCCCGCGTACAAAACTCTCACTGCTGCTCCGATTAGAAACAGCAGTAAGAGAATACGATTTTTTTTCATCCATTCAGAGACTTGACTCATTGCTATGCATCACCGCTTCTTGTAGTAGTGCCTTTATGGCGGATCGGATAGAAGTAAAAGAAGATAAGCGCGATAATCAAGGCAAAAAACGGAATGACGCTAAGCATCGAGCGAATGCCCCATACGGCAGCTACCGGCTGTACAACATCCTTCACATAGCCGGTAGCTTCCAATATAAGACCCAGCACGACAGCCTGCAGCGAAATGCCCCATTTGACGATAAAGCCATTCATGCCGAAGTACATGCCTTCCCTGCGAACCATCGTCCGTCTCTCATCCTCATCGATAATTTCGGACAAAAGAACGTCCAGCAGCACGAGCAGCCCCGCTAAGCCGATGCCGATTGCAGCAGCCGCTATCGCCGCAGCAGCTACGCTGGATAAGAATAAGAAAGGAACCATCGCAATTGCATATATGCATACCGCATAAATAACCGTTTTGCGCGCTCCCCATTTCTGAACCAATCTCCCCCATACGTAAACGCAAGGAATAGCAGCGATAAAAATCGCGCCAAGCAAAATCGTATTGCTGTCCTCCGCAGCCTCAAGCACATATTTGGTGTAGAATGGTATAGCAGCCGGCAGCATGGCGAAGGTAAATTGCACGAAGAAGCTGCCGATGACGAACAGTACGAACGCTTTGTTCGAGAACGTGAATTTTAAGGACTTAAGAAAACCGGTTTCAGCGCGCGA
Organism: Candidatus Udaeobacter sp.; assembly: GCA_035491515.1. Lineage (GTDB taxonomy): Bacteria > Bacillota > Bacilli > Paenibacillales > Paenibacillaceae > Pristimantibacillus. The sequence goes on from DATJKM010000236.1 coordinate 4,351, forward strand.
TGCGACGCTTTTCTCCTTGCTGGACGAAACCATGATGATGAAGAAGAGCAGCGCAATGCCCGCAAAAATCGCCCCCATCGGTCCCCAGCCCAGCGTTCCGTATACGAGCGGAGGCAGCGCCACGCCAATAATCATCCCGACGATGCCGAACATTTGCCGCCATGAGGATACGGTCGCACGCTCCTTCATCGTTGTGAACATTTCCGGAAACAGTGCCGAATAATTCAATACGACCATAACGAACAAGATATCATAGAGCAAGACGACCGTTAAAAAATACCAGAACAAAGCCATGCCTGTGCCGACCGGAAACCATATGGCCGTAAATAATGCCGCCAGCGGTACCATTCCAAACAGCATATAAGGAATGCGCCTGCCTAAACGGGAGCTCGTGCGGTCGGAGATATGTCCGAACAACGGATTCAGCACCGCGTTAACGATTCCGTGAATGACCATCGCTGCACTGATCAAGCCCGGTCTTACGCCAAGCACGTCCACATAATAAAATACGATGTAGGATGCGAAGGCCTGGGCTATTAAATTAACGGATAAATTTCCTGAACTGTAAGCTAACTTCGATTTAAAGCTTGCATTGGCCACTACAAACACCCTCCCGGCTAGGATGAAAGTCTAGTAAATATCGTACTTACAACTCTTCCATCTTACCGTAAAAACCCTTATTATTCCATAATTAACTTTTAGATCTAGACTAGCCGGCTTACGCCTCTTATCCTAATTTTTCTGCTTCGCCATTCGGATATAACGGCTGCCGCTGACTTGAATCGAGCCATCCTCGATATAATTCAGCTTTCTATAAAGCGCATATGCTCTCGTATTGTCTGGCTCCACGATCAGCGACAGCCTGCTGTAGCCTTCATCAATACCCTTCTGCTCAAAAGCGCCGATCAGCGCCTTCGCGATGCCCTGCCCCTGATAACGCTCAGCGACCGCAATCGAATCCAAATAATATTCGCCTTCTTTAGCCTCAACGGCAATCATCTCCCCGGCGCGGAGACCCGAATCCCGTCCCGGCCGCGTCACAAAAGGGACATCGAGCGCTGCCGCCCCGTCTCCTGCATAGCTGAGCAGCATCCCTGCAATGCCACCTTCCCGTCTATCGACAAGCACATGCTTATAGCTGATCCGATTGTCCTCGCGAATATAAAAGCCGGCTAAAATGCGCTCTGCTTCAACCTCATCCTCGCATCCCGCTAAGGAGTAAGCGATGTGGCCGATCGCCGCAAGCAACAGCGGCAGCACCTCATGTACATCTTCTTTTCTGGCAGGTCCAATCATGAAGGCATCCCTCATTCTTTTTTTGATCTGTTATAATAAATGAATATTATTTTTTTCTGAAGGTGATGAAGCAGTGAGCAATGACTATTATACATTCCCCATAGGAATCCGAAACAGCGAGGTTCCCTTTGCCCCCCGCGCAGAAGCCGAGACAAGCCTTCAGCTTGTCGGTTCCGGGGAGACGGACGCCCGTTTTTTCCGCGCTTTGGAGCGGTACGGCATATCACTTAATAGACCGCAAATTGCTGCGGTTCGCCATAATATGGGGCCTGCGCTTACACTCGCGGGAGCCGGCTCGGGCAAGACCTCAGTGCTCGTGTGCCGGACCGCTTACCTGCTTGCTGTACAGGATGTACAGCCCCAGCATATTTTATTGATGACCTTTTCCAAAAAAGCGGCCGATGAAATGCGAAACCGCATTCGCTTACTTCCCGTCCTTAGCCCGCAGGCGGCGAGCGGCGTAGAGGCGCGCACTTTTCACTCCTTCTGCCTCCAGCTGCTGCGGGGGCGCGGATACCGCCAAGGCATACTAGGTGAAACCGGGCAGAAGCATATTTTTTTCAAGCGGCTCATGCGCGAGCTTCTGCTGCAAAACGACTACGAGCCCGAAACTTTACTGGCCCAGCTTTCCGCTATTAAGCTGCGGATGATCAACGTAAGCGACCTTCCCGCTTCGACAACGGAGGAACGAGAGCTGAAGCTGCTTTTCACGCGCTATGAGCAGTGGAAGAAGGATATGGATAAGCTCGATTACGATGATCTTCTGCTCGAGGCCTACAAGCTTCTGAAGGATGACGCGGCGCTGCTTGCTGCGCTGCAAAGACGCTTTCAGTACATCATGATCGACGAGTTTCAAGATACGAATCAGGTTCAATACGTGCTCGTGCAAATGCTGGCAGACAAGCATCGCAACCTTATGGTCGTAGGCGATGACGATCAGACGATCTATTCCTTTAACGGGGCGAAGAACGATTATATATTAAATTTCGAGCATCAATACCCCGGTGCGGCAACTTATATTCTCGATATCAATTACCGGTCGACCAGCACGATCGTCGGTCTTGGCAATGCAATCATTCAATATAATAAGCTGCGCAAGGAGAAAACGCTGCTGGCCGTTAAGCCGAGAGGCGTGAACCCTTCCTACGCGCGGCTCAAAACGACCCAGGACGAGGCAAAGCTCATTGCGGATACCATTTCCCTTCAAACCGGGCAAGGCAAACGCTCCTTTGGAGATTTTGCCGTATTGTTCCGTACTGCGAGCAGCGGCAGGGCGCTTGTCGAGCTGCTGTTGACCCGGGAGCTTCCGTTCATCGACTTCGGCGACGGCCAGCTCTTTTATGACCAATGGGCCATAAAGCCTTTGCTTGCTCATTTGCGGCTAGCGCTGGATCGCCGGAATTTCGATGCGATGGAAATCCTGCTTCCCTCGCTATATGTCAATCGCGAGCAGGCTATGGCATTCATATGGAACCAAGACAAACAGCGCGCGAAGAAATGGCCGCTCATTCACCTTCTCGAATTTCCGCAGCTGAAGGAATTCCAGAAAGACAAAATCAAAGAACGCATCAAGCTTATTAAATCGCTCAGCGATATGAAGCCTGCTGCCGCTATTATGCAGCTTCGCCAAGCCTTTTATGACCAATTTCTCGAAACGAGCAAGCGTCATGAAATGACGGAGCATAAAGAAGGGCTAAAGGAAGTGCTTGATGAGTTCGAGGCTGCCGCCAGCAGTTACGACTCTATCGAAGCTTTTCTTGCCTATATAGATGATATCACGGACAAGCATGCTGCCGTGCAGCAGCTCCAAAAGCATGAGCATAACCGCAGCGCCATATCGCTGATGTCGATCCACAAATCCAAGGGGCTTGAGTTTCCGGTCGTATTCGTTATCGGCGCCTCGGAGGGCATTCTTCCGCATAGCTCTGCGCTCGCAGCCGATAAGCACAGCGATCGGAGCTCCATCCAGACAGGCGATGACGCTCTTGCAGAAGCGCTGGAGGAAGAAAGGCGTCTTGCATACGTTGCCGTTACGAGAGCCCAAGAGGAATTGTACATTAGCTCGCCCGCCCTTTACCGGGGAAAACCGGCTGAATTGTCGCGGTTCATCCGCTCTGCCTTCAAGAATGGCCAGGAGGAGGACGGCGATGCCGAATCGGCTCTAGCTTGGCTTTGCACAAGCGATTCCTGCCAAGTGTGGCAGCGGATTATAACTTACGAGGATTCGCAAGCGGATGCCCGGACATGCCCCTTGTGTCAGTCCCCAATGGAACAGGGAACTAAGATATTGCCGAAGAAAAAGAAGTGAGGTGAAGAAACGGGCAGCATGAGCAGTCAAAATGAACAGCTAACCCCTTACTTGAAGCTGGCGGACGCCGTCATCATAACAGATAAAGAACATCATATACTAGCCGTCAATCCATCATATGAGAAAATAACAGGCTACACTTCTCAGGAAATAACCGGGAAGAAAGCAAGCATTTTACGTACTCCCTATACGCCAAAGGAGACGCATGAGCAAATGAAGCTGGCGCTTAAGCAAGGCTTGTCATGGTCGGGTGTACTGACGAACCGCCGAGGAGACAGCAGCATCTGGCATTCCTCGATTACGATTACGCCTTTGCATACCGGCGCGGAGCTTTATTATATCGGTATTTTCCGCGAGCTGGAAAATTTGAAAAGCGGCTTCTATTTACCGGAGGAGCGTATCGGCTCCATTCAAAGCTCCATGCTGAAGGTGCTCGCTATCTCTTGCGAAATAAGAGATCCCGGCATCGAGCAGCATCTTGTTCGCGTTCGCGATTTAACGGAGCGGCTCACCCGCTTTCATATTGAACGGCTGCAACTAAACTGGTCGGAAGAGCTGGTGAACCGCATTTCGCATTCGAGCATTTTGCATGATATCGGCAAATCAGGAATCCCGGAGGGTATTTTATACAAGCCGGGGCCTCTAGCTCATTATGAGCGGCAAATCGTCGAGATGCACACGCAAATCGGCGTCGATATTATTGATAAAATTTATGCCGAGCTGAGCGATGATTTATTCAACCAGGAGCTCGAACTCGGAAAGAACATTATTTTGTACCATCATGAAAAATGGGACGGAACCGGATACCCCCATCAGCTTGCAGGCGAAGGCATCCCGGTTGAAGCGCGCATCGTAAGCGTCGTCGATGTATACGATGCTTTAACAAGCACTCGCCCGTACAAAGAAAAGTGGTCTGAGCAGCGTGCGATTGCGTATATCAATGAGCAGCGCGGGCAGCATTTCGACCCAGATCTGGTTGACTCCTTCCTTGCACTCATTCATACCGGAGCCTTAAATTAAAAAACAGCGGCAGCCTGAAACATGTACATCATGTTTGGACTACCGCTGTCTTTATTTTTGTTAGCATTCACTTAAGCGGGATACAACATTTTCGATTAATTTTATGCCTGCATCCCCGCGCAGGGTGGCGATTGATTCGGGATGGAATTGCACCGCTGCAATTGGCAGCGTTTTATGTTCGATTCCCATGACGATTCCATCTTCAGAAACCGCATTGACATTTAAGCAGCTTGGCAGTTCTTTTGCGTACAAAGAATGGTAACGGCCTACATGAAATTTCCCAGGCAATCCTGCCCACATATGGCTTAACCCGTCGGTCTTAACTAATGAGGATTTACCGTGCTGAGGATAATCCAGTACAGCCAGACTCCCCCCGAAATATTCAACAATACCTTGCAGTCCCAAGCATACGCCAAAAATAGGTATTTGCTTCTCCAAACAGATAGCAATCGTTTTATCCAATGCAAATTGGGAAGGCTTGCCGGGACCAGGAGAAAGTACGACCATATCGAACGTTTTTTCTTTTAGAATATCCCGGGCATAAGGTGCGCGCAAAGTCATTACGTTCGCGCCGGTTTGCTTCATATAATTGGACAGCGTATGGACAAAAGAATCTTCATGGTCGATAAGCAAAATATTTTTGCCCTGCCCTGCATTCGAGCGAGTCGGTTTAGATTGTTCCGCTCCCCCACTATGGGGTCCGCGCACAGCTTGGACTAGAGCAGCTGCTTTGGTGAGCGTTTCCTGTTCTTCTGCCTCCGGCACAGAATCGTATAATAACGTTGCCCCAACACGAATTTGTGCGACACCGTCTTGAATTCTGATCGTCCGCAACGTCAAACCTGTATTCAAATCACCATTGAAAGCAAAATAGCCGACAGCCCCGCCATACCATCCCCTTGGGGATGTTTCATGATCTTCAATCCAACGAATAGCGGCGCGTTTAGGAGCGCCGGTCACAGTAACAGCCCACATATGGGACATAAATGCATCCAATGCATCAAACTCAGGACGTAAGATGCCCTCCACGTGATCGACAGTATGAATAAGGTGGGAGTACATTTCTATTTGCCGTCTCCCGATCACTTCAACGGAACCGGGTTCGCAAATACGGGATTTATCGTTCCGGTCCACATCCGTACACATGGTCAGCTCAGATTCTTCCTTAACGGAATTTAACAGCTCTCTAATCTGATCTGAATCTTCAATCGCGTTACTCCCGCGTTTTATTGTTCCTGATATCGGACAAGTTTCCACTCTTCTGCCCTCGACTCTAACGTACATCTCGGGAGAAGAACCGACTAAAAATTGATTTCCCAAATTAATAATGAAGCCGTATGGGCTCGGATTAATCCGCTGCAGCCGCTCGAATATCGTTGATGGAAGGCTGGAACATGACTCATACAGTGTGTGGGAGGGAACGACTTCAAACAAATCCCCCACCTTGAAGGATTTAATGGCTTCCCGCACCATATTGGCATAGTTTCCTTCGGTATAACTATTTAACGGGATTTGCCCATAAAGCCCCGGCTGTGTAAGCGCCCCCGTTCTTTCGAGTCCGGCGGTACTTTCATCATTGAACCTGAAATCATAAGATAACTGATAAGCGGAATTCAGATGGCGGTCAACAATAATGATCTCGTCAGGAAAATAAAGGATCACATCTGAGTCACGGCTCTCCCGCTCATGCTTGAGTTCCATAGGTTCAAACTGAAAAACCAAATCATATCCAAACGCCCCGTACAAGCCAAGAAAAGAATCCTCAGGCGAATAAAAAAAATCTCTGATCGCACGGATTACAGTAAAAATGGAAGGCTGTTTCGTTCTTTCCTCTTCATTAAACACCGCTTTACTGATTTTAATGTTTCCTGAAACGTTGCTTCCCGTATAATCGAGATTTTCAATAACGTCGATTTCTCTAAGTTTGTGAAAAATGGCATGTAATAATATTTTTCCTCTTTCATTCTCGGCCGTCAAACTGAACCCGTTTCCACTAGCTGCAAGCTCCAAAGCGGGGTTTCTAAAACCAATGTCCCAACGCGAATAACGCCCAGGATATTCAAAGCCGCTGGAAAATAACGCACCTTTTTTATTATCGATTTCTTTTAAGATGACTTGATTGGCTGATGTGACATCAATGCGGTCTGCCGTACGGGTAACTTCAATGTTTCCTTTGGTGGTGTATAAGCTTTGGCGGGGAATAGAAACGAACGATGACAAAATACTCATGCGGATTACCTCCTCTAAATTTTAGAGGAGAACAGGAAAAACCTAAGAGAGAATATTTGGGATTGAAAAAACTCAAAACTAAATACACTTCGCATCTCTCGACTAGTCTCATCTCTTCTCGGCTCAGCTAACCTGTTCTCATCTCAACTGCTTAAAGCTTAATAGATTTGCCCAATATTTTCAAGATACAAATGGGAACTCTGGCATTCTGTAGGCGATCATCGAGGCCATCCTGCATTCCAGCCCTGACATCACGGGCAAGTAATACAGCCGTTAAGAAGGCTGCCGGTCCATTTGCCGGCGGCAGCCCCCCTGAAAAACTATTGTTTACCGTTATTGCAGTGAAAACAAGGGAGTATTTTATATAGCTGGTATATAGATATCAATTTGAGCTGCTTCACTTTCCAAAGCATGAATATCGTGCCAATATTCAATATCAATTGGTCTGCAGCCATATGTGTTATTTATAAACTCATAAGTTGCACTAATCTTTGATTCGGCACCTTTATGTATAATTTTGATATAACGGCCGGAAGGTACAGTATGCGTGATCATTTCATTAGAAATTTCACCATACGAGGTTACTTCGAAGCCGATCACATGTTGATATGGCACATGATGAGTCCAATGACCGTCATAAGGATAAATTTGGATTAAGTAAATGCCTGATCCTTTCCTGTTTTCGATTTCATTCATCCGTTTCTCCAAATCCTCGCGTAACGATCCAATAATCTTCGATTCTAAAACAGCGTTTAGACTTTCAGTTATGGAAAAACCAACCAGCCTAATCTCTTCTCTTTCCAAACTATCGACTTGATAACTTTTCATTTTTATATCCCTCCCGTTATATATAAAAATGTACCTGCAAATAGATTAGCAAATTTAAGTTCGCTTGTAATGATGTGATTTCGTACTTTGATGTTTACTTAGCTTTACGGAGCGACTTCAGTAAAAGTCGCATCGGCATTAAATGTCGATCCTGACCCGCCCTGGGCATACAAAAGATAATTGGAGTGGCGTAAATATTTGGTTGAATCCGTCCACATTTGGTAGGACGATTTTTGGGCATCCGCTAATCCTGCTACGCGGCGGAAAGTTGCATCATTTGCGAAAGTTGTCGTGCTATCGTTCGAATCCAGCCAAACTTCTCCACTTGATCGGACACGCAGGTAGCGTCCAGGGAAGTTGATGGACTCGAACGAAACTCCGCTCGAATCAGCCAATCCGGCAACCATCTTGAACTGTGCGTCTTGAACCGGAGAAACATTGGCATCTATCCGTCCACGATAGTTAGAGTGCCTCACGTAACGGTCCGGATTGTTATACGATTGCAAGCGAACGTTTACTGATATCGGTTCGAGCCTCCACTGCTGATGATTACCAAGAACATATCGCCATTGCTGTATAAGGGCTCCATCTGCTGTGGAGATACCTTCCACGTCAGCCGGCTTGTTACTATGTACAGGGGTGATGCGGTGATAACCGCTGCCTACAGGGATAAAAGCAAACTTCTGATTGTCTCCGCCATTACTGGTCCACAACTTAAATTTGGCGCCATGATCCAGAGAGGCACTTGCTATATCCAAATAAAGTCCGCTCTGCACACTCTTGACGCTATATTGACCTCCGCCAAGATGGGTCACCGTCCACTGCTGATCGGTTCCGCCATTAGATGTCCATTGCTGTATACTTGAACCACTTGTTGTTCCGGCTGCATCCATAGCCTTGCCGGTATGGCTCACAATGAAACGATAAGTGCCGTCGGGAATATTTCCGCTAGGAAGAGTTGCCGTTCCGCCGCTGCCAGCCGGCCGGGTATAGAGAAGTGTACCGAATCCGGGTTGGTCATACGTCGAAGGATGTGATGTGCCTGAGTTCGGACCGCCTTCCGGTCTCATTAGCTGGGCGCGTGCGGCAATATTGGGCACCGACAGTCCCCTACGGTTTGCGTAATGGTTGTAAATCATTTCCCAAACCGGACGTAATTCATTGCGGCCAGCGTTAGATATTACCGTTTGTGTTTGAACGGCGCCGTTTGTGCCGGAGCCCCATTCGTAAGTCGCAAACGGTACGTTATCATCTCCGTTGTTATATTTGGCAACGTATTCGGCGGCGCGCAGGAAGCGGTTATTGGCCCATCCATACAAGTCGTCGCCTTGATTCCAAGCCATTTCATTTATCGAAGCCATTAATCCAAGGCCCAGCTGCGTGTGCGGCTGGTCGCGCCCGGACTCCTGCCACTGTGCGAGCTCACCCGGGTGAAGGAATGGAATCGCATTATAGATAGAACCGTTTCCAGCGCCGTGCTTAAAGTACTCGATTCCTATGTTGTAGATATCCAGGCGGTCACAAAAAATACCAATCGCAACTGTCGCCGCCATATTGGCCAAATCCCAGTTCGCCCAGTAATTTTGGATGTATGCGCCGTTGTGATCCCCGCCGAATTCATTGCCAATAAGGAAGCGCTCGTTAAGAGGCTTATAAAATACATTTAACAGCATGTTTTGCATCTGGGTCACGTTGAAACCGGAATAGCCGCGCATAATCTCTGACACGTTAGCCAACTGATAGCCGTAAAGTCCGGCAGCCAAATAGCGGTCGGCATTGCCGGAGACCGTCGTAAGTGTGGACGACCATGCGTTCAGAATGTTGCGAGCCGTGTCGCCGTTAGCCGTGTTGCCGGTGATTTTCCATAGTAAGGCATTCTGGTAAGCGCGGGCAACATCGATGTACAACAAGGATACATTGTCGCCTTCGCCGCCGCGAATGATCGTATCCGTAGCACGCGGGGTCCAATTGGATGATGAAAACGCGCTGCCCACCAGTTGATTATAACCGTCCAGATATGGCTGTGTGCCCGCATTTACCATCTGAGTCATACGATCGAAATCTGCCTGTGTATGCAGTATGCCAGGATGTGCAAAGGGAGTTGTAGCTGCTTGTCCTTCATTAACATAAACTAACATGCTCAACAGAAGGCTTAAAATAATTGAAAACGCTAACATCTTCTTCATCTCAAATCATCTCCTTTAAACTTTGATAATACTGATTTTCGATCGCATCACCTCCCTCAAGCTAACCCCTACCGGGGTCCAACGAAAATGAGAGGCACTAAAGGGTGACAAAAAGCTAAACTTTCGAATCAGCCTAATGGTAGTAGAGAAAACCAATTAAAGCGCTTTCATTTTATTTTGCGATAACCTTTCTTCCTCGCTTTTCTCGATCCCCTGCAAATTACAATAGCAAAACATGCAGGTTTCATCTATTGCAAAACCATTCAATTTTATCAGATTTCTTTAAAACTCGCATTTTACGAGCGGGAGGCTTACGCAAAGTTATATACGCAAGAAAACCATGGAAATATTTATGACGCCTTTTGGCTTCGGAGAAAGGAGCTTTAATCAAGTTAGGTGAGCAAAGGCTGCGGGATATACCGGCAGCCTTTGGCTCCATTCTTTATTTAGGCTCACTCTAGGCCTGAACTTATTACATGATCAATCAGGGAATCTACGATACAGTGTGGAGTTTCCAAGGTCGAATTTAACTGGGGAACAAATAAAGTACCAACGAAGAATTTGTGTTCCGGTAATTCAATTATTCTTGGGCTTGCCATTGAGTCTGTTCCAACTATTCTTAATCCGGCCTCGTTAATTTGTGCTTCATAATCTGGACTAAGTCCATAATTACACCTGAATTGTTCGACTATGTTTGTCTTTTGATAAATTTCAAACACTCTCGAAGGGTTCTTTAATATGATTTCACCTTCTTGACCAACTAATGAACAAGTAAGTTTACTAATAATTAATTGAGTTGAGTGGGGATCTTGTTCTTCATGCCCGGCTTTTTCCATCATCAGTTTGTTTCTTGCATATTCCATAATAATATATTGAAATCCGCCGCAAGTTCCTAACAAAGGCATATTGTTTTCGCGAGCATATTCAATAATACTTAATACGCCATCAACAGAGTTAGGGCTACCGGGAGCTATCCAAAAACCCTGGTACGTTTTTTTGATGGTATCTATTTGCTCATGTACAGTTGCTGTAGGAATCCATTCATGCTCGATACGGGTTCCTAAATTCTTAGATGAATGAATAAGTGCATTACTTGTAGCAAGCTGCGATAGATATTCTGGATTATAATCACCAACAATTCCGAGTTTCAATTAAATGCCCCCTCTCAAAGTTAACTAGTAATGAATACCTTAAGCTAGTTTACCTATCACAAAAGGAATACAATGCTTAGAACTCACAATATCCAATCGATTCCACTTATTGGATCGATCATTCCCCTTGTGGCGTTCTAATTTCGTTAAGCCTCATTTTATAAATCTCGCCCCATTCTTTCATGGATATTATGATCGGTTCCAACGTTTTGCCGAAATCGGTGAGAGAATATTCCACTCTGGGTGGAACTTCTTTATAAACTTCTCTATGAATGATGCCATCCCGTTCAAGCTCCCGTAACTGCAGCGTAAGCATAAATTGCGTTATACCCGGATTAAGACGCCGGAATTCATTAAATCTTTTCGTCCCGCCAATGAGATGATAGAGAATGATCCCTTTCCATTTTCCCCCGATGACATCCAGAGTTGTCTCCACAGGACATGCCTCCATGTTTGGTCTAGCTCCGTATTTGTTTCTTCGATCTCCCATTATCTTGTCTCCTCACAATGGTATGATTTTTAATACTATGTAATAAAATTATGCGTACTTTCTAAAAGTAAGTATACAGCATATAATTCAAATGCACGATATACCAACTTGAAAGGAAGTAAAATATGAGCAATCACCAAAAAATGAAAGCAGTCGGAGCTTACCGATATCTCCCTTTAGCCGATCCGGAGTGCCTTGTTGATCTGTATATAGAAAAACCGGTTCCAACCGGCCGTGATCTATTAGTAAAAGTAAAAGCCATTTCTGTTAACCCTGCAGACTTGGGCGTTCGGGAGAAAAACAACTACGAAGAAGAATCACCCAAAATTCTTGGTTGGGATGTATCCGGGATCGTGGAAGAGGTTGGACCTGAATGTCAATTGTTTAAACCTGGAGATGAGATATTTTATGCGGGTAGTGTGACTCGCCCAGGGGGGAATAGTGAATTTCACTTGGTAGATGAACGAATTGCGGGGAACAAACCGAAGAGTCTAGATTTCGCGCAAGCTGCCGCTTTACCGCTTACCTCGATTACGGCTTGGGAGGGCTTATTTGATCGTTTAGGAATTAGTCATAGCGTAGAAGAAAACCAGAATAAAAGCTTACTCATTATCGGTGCAGCAGGAGGAGTAGGGTCGATCGCTACTCAACTTGCCAAATTAGCAGGCTTAACTGTAATTGGCACTGCTTCACGCCCGGAGTCCATCCAGTGGGCCAAAGATCAAGGAGCAGATTTTACAATCAACCACAACAGCCATTTTTCATCGCAACTCAAAAATATTGGGTTTGAGACCGTGGACTATATATTTTGCTTAAATGACACGGTACAACATTTTGCGAATATGGCTGAAGCCATAACCCCCCAAGGCAAGATTTGTTCAATCGTTCCAGCAGATAAAGCTTCTTGGACGGGAAGCTTGGATATGGACATGCTTTTTTCTAAAAGTATCACGTTTGTTTGGGAGCTGATGTTTACCCGTTCCATGTACCAAACCGGAGATATGATCAAACAACATGATCTACTGAATAAACTGGCTGATTTAATCGATAACGGGAAGTTGAAAACCACTTTAACAGAACGAATTGAACCCATTAATGCAGCAAACCTGCGTTTAGTGCATGAAAAAATCGAAACAGGAAGATCGATAGGTAAGATTGTGTTGGAAAATTTCCAATAAAGCTTCAATGATAAAGGAGCAGCCGACACACTGCTCCTTTGAGTCGTATCGAAGCGACTCCTGCGTAACGTTCTCCGCTAGTTCAATCACTGGTAATCTCATTTCGCTCATTCCACTTCAGCATAACGTATCTTTTTATTTGTTCTGCTACTTCGAATGGTGGGGTGGTCGTCGTATCGATTGTTGGCATCGGGGGATTGTATGCAGTTTCCGCATTGTCGAGAAGCCATTGAGCAAATTGTTCATGAGATTTGAGCATTTCATCCGTCCACATCGCTTTATCCTCTCGGTTACGAAGACGATTATTACGAGTCGTGCTATCGCAATGTAAGTTAATAAAGCAGAGTTCACTGAAATCATCGTAAGTATCACATTTTTGGGCATCCCAAGGCATAAACGTGCCGCAAATAATCGTTCCTCTTTTGGATTTGGCAACAAAGTTAGCAAAATGAAGTAATAAGTTATATCTATCTTGGTAGTCCAACTTAGAAGCAGTTGTGCCAAAATTATCGATATCCGTACTGAATACAACAAAATCCGGCAATAGAACTCGCAGCTCCTGCATGACAGTTGTTTTCCCTACACCGCTCGCGCCTGTGACAATAAAAAGAGGAAATTTCTGCTCCATAAAAAGTCCCCCCAACTCTTGATTCTTATCATCTTATATTATCTGCACTGTCATGTTGGAAATAGGGAAAGTTTGACTATAAAAATATTCAACCGTAGCCGTCTACCTGTCTCAGAAAACTTTTTCAGTGACAAATGCTCTGGATCTTTGTACCATTAGAAATGGAAAATTATAGTTAGGAAGGGTATTAGACGGTGAAAGTTGTACGATTTAAAATGGTAGCTTTGCTGTTGACGATGATCATGCTCATCCCGTTGACGCAGGCATCAGCTGCAGGCGAGGTGTACAAGTACGATTTTGACCAGATCAAGGTAGTGTATGCCGCCGAATTTACAATGTATCCCGACTCTGCCTCGTCAGAACACTGGCTGATACAAATCGCTGGCGGACCGAATAAGCCGATTCAAATTTTATACGGGATTCTCCACCTGTACAACGGAGATCGCTACATCGATGAGCAATTTATTAAAATGTCCGGCGAAGGCGGTACGGAGCGTTTCTTAAGCAACTCTCTCCGCAACGATTATTACGATGAGACCTATACGCTGAAGCGGCAGTCTTCCGTTCAGTTCTGGTCCGGAAAGAAGCTCGACGGCAATGCGGTCGTAAAGGACTTTAACGAGCCGCTGAAGTCGGTTACGCTCGTTCAATCTTTTGGCCGGCAAGGAGAGGTAACGGGCTTCAATCTCTACGCGCAGCCTCTTGTATTACCGGGAACAGAATGGGACCCGTTCTCGAATTACGTCAGTTCCTACACGTACGATCCAAGCAGCCTGCAGCATGCCGGAGAATCGAATGACAAGGAAGTGGAGCCGAAGCCTGGAGAGCAGAAGGTCGAAGAGCCACAGACCGGGGAGCCGAAAGCCTAGGTGACTCAGCCATGATGAAAAAAAGCGTAACCCTTTCCCTTCTGCTGACTATGCTTCTGCTGCTGTCTTCCTCGGTTTACGCCATATCGTACAGCCGTACGAAGCAGGCTGACACCTTGAATCAGCTCGGTTTATTCACGGGTACAGGACAAGGCTACCAGCTCGAAGCCGCCTTTACCCGCGCACAAGGGACAGCCATGCTGTTTCGTCTAGCCGGCGAGGAAATAGATGCTTCCAAAGCTAAATTGAAGCCAGCCTTTAAAGATGTGAAGAGCACGTATTGGGCTGCCCCCTCCATCGCCTTTGCCGTAAAAAAAGGGTATGTGAAAGGTGTCAGCAGTACCACTTTTGCTCCGGAGCGCATGATGACGGGCAAGGAGTTTCTGACACTGGTCAATCGGCTGCTGGGTTATCCTGACGCAGTGCCCGGTAATGCGGCCGAGCTGTCACAAATGAATGGTCTTTTGCAGACGGATGCTGCTGCAAGGCTGACTGCAGCCAACCCGTTCCTGCGCGGCGATATGGTCGAAATCGCTTATGCAGCGCTGCTCGCCAAGCCAGCAGGAAGCAAGAGTACGCTGCTCCAGAAACTCGTAGAAGATAAAGGTACAATTACGGTTGCAGCCGCCGTAGCAAGCGGTCTTTATACCCCTTCCGCCGGGTCCATCGGTACGGAAGACGTTTATATTCCGGAGCCCGGAACAGATCCGATGGATGCGATCGAGGAAGCCATTCGGCAGAAACTTGATGGGAAATAATAACGCCCGCAATCTAATATTATCTAAGCCCAACAACCTTATTAAGTTGTTGGGCTTTTTATTACATCACTCACCCATGAACTCGTCTATTTCATTCTTTCGATTTTCGGATTCTATTGTGCAATCCCGCCGTTAGATTATTTGAGATGGTTTTTTCACTAAGTAAATTTATCTGGCAGCGCCTTAATGATTTCTTCATACTGCAGAGCAACTGCCACTTCCAAAATATGTATAGGGTTTTGATGAGCGTAAGCTACAAGCAATTCTTTATTAAACTCATCATCATTTAATTTCAAGCTTCTTTTTATCAATTCCATCATAGCTCTTTGATTGCGAAAATTAAGCTGCTCAATTTTTTCCATTGCTAATTCAATATCACCCTGCATTTTACACCCCTAATATCCGTGATCCGTGATTTTATCTTATTTTTATAGTAACTTATCGCACGTTTATATATACTAATTCGATGTATTTTCATTTTTTCAGGGGGGATGTATAAATTAGGATGCTTCAAGAAACATGAGAAAATTTTAACAAGATTATCTGATTAAAGCTGTGCTAGAATAAACGACACCAAAGAAATTCTATAAATTTACTATTATCGGATACGGAGGAATTCAATCATCATGTACAGATTTGTGACACTATTCACCCTACTCGTACTAGTTATCGCAGCCGCATCAAATCACAAGATATATGCTTCGCCTGTCTTGAAAGTCGGCAGCGAGGGACAGGCAATTTCAGATTTGCAGTTCCGGCTTCAGACGCTCGGATATTACCATTTACCCATAGATACAAGTTTTGGAAAAGCCACCCTCAGCGCGGTTCAACGTTTCCAAAAATATAACGGACTTCAGAGTGACGGCATTGTAGGCCCGAATACATGGAGGAAGCTCAAAAAATTGACGGTCAACAAAAAAGAGCTTTCCATGCTTGCGCGTGTCATCTATGCCGAGGCAAGAGGGGAAAACTATAAAGGCCAAGTGGCGGTCGGTGCGGTTGTCATGAATCGCCTTATTTCTCCAAAGTTTCCCAAAACAGTGAAAGAAATCATTATGGAGCCGAATGCTTTCTCAGCCGTAAGGGACGGACAGTACTGGCTCATACCGAATCAAAGGGCGTTCACGGCGGCAAAAGCTGCGGTAAAAGGTATGGACCCGACCGGCAATGCGTTGTTCTACTATAATCCGGATATCTCCAACTCGAGTTGGTTCAAGACGCGTACGGCCACCATGAAAATCGGCAATCATCTATTTACACTGTAGGTAAAGCCAAGATAAAAAAAAATTATCCAGAACAGGGGAACGAATGAATGATAATTGATACCAAAATCCGACAAAAGGCAAGAGTTGAAGTGGTTATTGATATTATTAAAGATATTTCTGAGAAAGAGACCATTCCTGAAGCTTTCAAAGATAAATTAAACGCTATGAGTTATGAAGATTTGGGAACCTTGGTTATGAATATCGTTAAAACCCGATCCGTTGATGAAATCCTTAATTGAATACGTAATTGAGTCCATTTTCGGAAGCCTAATATAAAAAAACGAAGCCGCACCTATAGCTATGCTGGGTGCGGCTTTGTTTATGAGCTTCAGCTAAACAGCAATCAATCGATAAATGGCTTGAGTTGCCTCGGCGCGGGTCATTGGCGCTTTCGGTACGAATCGATTATCATTACGTCCTTTCACTAAGCCGATCTCCAAAGCGGACTTGATGGACGTCATAGCCCACTCGTCTATCCGGTCAGCGTCATCGAAAGGCAAAGCATGCTCCGATGTTATGGAGCTATCCGTTTTAATCGAGTAAGCCTTCATCAGCATGACAGCCATTTCTTGGCGCGTAATCGAAGCATCGGGATCAAAGACCGACTTACTGCGACCGTTGATGATTCCAGCCTCAAATGCCGCGGATACGGCTTCCGAATACCATGCATCAGCTGCGACATCGGCAAAATTATGCTCCGTACCTCTTGTAAGCTTGAGGACTCTTACCAGCAAAGCCGCGAACTCCGCACGGCTCATTGAACGGCCAGGCTCAAAGGTTGAGGCGGTTGTTCCTTTAACGATCTGCTTCGCCGCAAGCTCGCTAATGACATCATTCGCCCAATAGCCCGCCGGAACATCGTCAAACTGCTTCGTGACCTTGAGCACCGCGTACATACTGAAATGATTGATTTGCGCGATCCACTCGCCATCGATCAGCATGCCGTCCACATACTCCAGACTGCCATCCCCGGCGATATAATAGACGCCTGCTTTATCGGAATTTAAAGCTTCTTCTTGCTTAAGGCGGATCATGATCGGCTTGCTGAACTGCGTCAGGACCCGTTCATCTCCCGCGCTGTTTTTGATGGACAGTTTGAACTCATAGGCTTCTCCAACGATGTCAATTTGAGTATGTTCCGTTTGCTTGCCGCTTTGTGCAAGCAGCTGTTCCATATCTGTTTTGCCCACAGGCTGCAGCTTTAAAGTTATGGAACTGTTAGCCGTATCGGTCAGCTTGCTTTGAAGCTCATGGAACAGCTCGGCCGGAATCTCAACGGATAGGTTGTCCGTTTGGAATTTCACCGGCTGCTTATTCAACCGATCATAGAGAGCTGACGGAATCACGACCTCCGAGACAGTCGCAGGCAGTTTAACCGTGCTGGTCCCGTCCTCATTTGTCGTCATTTGTCCCAGTGAAACCGTCACCTTGCCCGGCTCCGGATCACTGCCCGAATTTGCTGTCCCCCCCTGCTCCGGTTCAGCCTTTTTGTCCATTACGAGCTCAATATCATCGAAATAACCCCACGTTCCCGCTGGCGCTTCAACGTCAAAGCCGACCGTTGCTTGACCGTTAGTTACGACAATATTTTGCACGGCATATTGCTTCCAAACATTGTAGCCTGTATTGACGACATCGGTGCTGAGCGTGGTCCCGCCCCCCGTTTCCGCGAAAAGCTTCAGCTTGGTTTCGCCGCCGCCGCCCGAAGACCAGGCTTTAAGCGTATAGGTACCGTTCTCCAAGCCGGTCACGGTTTGCGTTAAGTGATAAGCGTAATTCGAACCATTCCAATAATTGAAGGCATTCGTACCGGAATGGGCATTGCCCGCGTTTTCTTCAATTTTCCCGGAGTTCTCCGTTCCCGTTAAGGACCAGTGGGTCAGGCTGCCGCTTTCGAAGCCTTCGTTCTGAACCAGGTTAGGATTAGCCAACACCGTTATTTCAATCGATGCTTTCTGATTTAATCCGGTAACTGTACCTTCCAACGTAAATTTGCCCGGTTCATTCAGCTTGCCTTCGGCAATGGCATCCCAAGTTACAGCTGTATTCGAAATGGAGCCCTCGTTGTACAGCACGCCTGCTGTAGCTGGCAGCGAAGGCATCGCGCCCTTCGCAATGGTTATGGCCGGTGAAGCATAAACCATAACCGGAACCTTTGCGGCATTTGTGTCTGGCGTAAACTTGAACGCGTTAAGAGAGCTTAGTGCATTGCCGTCAAAATCGAACATCGCTTGATTTTCCCAGCCGTTTCCTTCGCCGTTTTTCCAGCCTACCCCCGCCAGCCATGCAGGCTCCCAATAGAAGATGCCGAGGCCTTTGTTGTCTTGTACATGGGCAACCGTATTCATGACGAGCTCTGTAACCAGCTGTT